>VBEF01000071.1 GCA_005881275.1 Chloroflexota bacterium | reverse complement strand
ACCGCGCTTCGGCACACGCGGGCCTTAGCGCGTAGAGTCACCAATCGGGTGGCCGGCTTGCCGGCCGCAAGTGCCGTCAGGCGTTCCCACTGACGAATCGCCAGGTCTTCCGAGGCCGGCTCGAGCGTCGCTTTCCTGCCGGGGCTCAATGCTCGCCCGCAAAAGCGGTGGCGACTATCGGCGGCAAAGTTGGCGGTGGCAATCGGACGAGACGTCCGACATTGGAGGCGAATATGACCACAGGCACAGTCAGCAAGTTGGAGGCGCGTTCCCATGACAATCCGGACGAAACGCGCAAGCCGGACAAGGCGACCGTCGAGGTGAACAACCTCGGTGACTACTCGATCGGCAGGTTCACGTTCCAGCCAGGGTGGACCTGGGAGTCCTCAATCAAGCCGGTCGCAAAGACCGAGCATTGCGAGAAGACCCACGTCGGCTATTGCGTCTCAGGCCAGCTGGAGACCTGGATGACCGATGGCACCCGGATTACCATCACGACCGGCGATTCATACACGATCCCGCCCGGACACGACGCCCGTGTCGTAGGCGATCAGCCCTTCGTCGGCATCGAGTTCGCCAGCGCCGCGACGTACGCCAAGCGCTGAGTCTGAAGGGCCGCGATTCGTGAGAGATAGAGGAGCACCCACCGAGGTGCTCCTCTTTACATCGGCCACGTGAAGATCACGCACCTCAGCCCCAAGTTGGTTCAGCTGACCCGGTATCCGGTGTTGTTCCCAATGAACTGCTACCTCGTGACAGAGGATGACGGGCTCACGCTGGTCGACAGCACAACGTCCTCGCCCGCCGACGATCTCGCGGCGATGGTCAAACAACTCGGCACGGAGCTCCGCCGAGTCGCGCTTACGCACGCCCACGGTGATCATGTCGGCGGCGTTTCCGGAGTGCGTCAGCGCTTCCCTGGGGTCGAGGTCTCCATTGCCCGGCGCGACGCCCCGATCCTGGCCGGGGACAAGAGCCTCCTCCCGACTGAGCCCAAGACGGACGTCAAGGGCTACTTCGTCAAGGTCGAGTGGCAGCCCGATCGCCTGCTCGAGCCAGGGGATCGCGTCGGGTCGCTTGAGGTGCTCCCGTCACCAGGACATACGCCCGGCCACATTGCCTTCCTCGACGTGCGCGACCGCAGCCTCATCGCCGGGGACGCCTTTCAGACCCGCGGCGGCATCGCGGTTTCGGGTGACATGCGGCTGCTGTTTCCGTTTCCGGCGATGGCCACCTGGAATAAACCCACCGCGCTGGCATCCGCTGTTGCCTTGAAGGCGCTCAGGCCGTCGCTTCTCGCCGTTGGCCACGGGGCAGCCGTGCACGAACCCATCGACGCGATGGACCGGGCCATCGAAGCAGCACGCCGAGCCTTCAGCTGACAGCTTCGCGAGCTATTCGTCCGCGGTCCAATCCCTGACGAAGGCGGGCTGCTTGGGCGGCCGCACCACCCGCCACATCAGCTGGGCGCCCGCGATTGCGACGGTGGCCATGATCACAACTGTTTGCATGGCCACCATCTTTGCGAACCCGAAGAGCCGCGTCATCGTGCAGGGCAACCAGACCGGTCGGCGCCAATTCGTATCTATCACGCCAGACCGCGCTTTTGATCGGATGGTTAACAACGCCTACCCGGTTGGCAACTAATTCACCTAATTTGGTGGGCTCAAGCTAGATCCGATCGCCTAGCATCGCTGCGAACGAGGGACAGGACGTGCAGCAGCGCGACTCCTCGGCGCCGGAAATGGGCGGGTCCCACAGGGCTTCGAAGGCACGGGTGGCCGTGATAGGCCTGGCCGGTGCCGGGTTCGCGGTACTCGGGACCGCCATCTCGGTTCTGGCCGTGGGTCCGGTGCCTACGCCGACCCTCCCCGCGCTCACGCCCCTCCCGACGCCAAACCTGCCCATTGCCTTGACCCCATCCGCCCCGACCGTGTCTACCCCAAGCCCAGCGCCACCGACGCTCGGCCCGCTTCCCACCCCAAGCCTGCCGGTGTCCCTGACCCCCTCGCCCCCTTCGGTGCCCAGCCCGAGCCTTCCGGTCTCGCTCGGGCCTTCCCCGACACCGAGCACCGCGCCGGCGGCAAATGGCGGCACCGCCTATGGCGGCTCAGCTCCGGGCGGAGGCGGGTCCGGCGGGGGCGATCCTGTGCACGGCATTCCGATCCCGTTCACCAACGTGGTCCTGTCCTCGCCGCTCGACATCGCCCTCCTGGCGACCTTCGCTGTGCTTCCGCTCCTGATCGCGACTTGGTTTTTGCTCTTCGGGCGGACCTGGACCGAGGCGCGCCGCTCCCGCGACGCCCAGACTCGCCTGGCGATCGCCCACGATCTCGGCCTCAGCCCCCGCGAGCTGCTCTCGGTCAGCACCAAAGCCCTGTTCAAGCTGCGCGAGGAGGCGGCCTTCGACGAGCTGACCGGCGTGTTTCGACGCGCCGCCGGCATCTCCGCCCTGGATCGCGAGATCGCACGTGCTCGCCGGCAGAGAACCCCTCTGGCGCTGGCCTTCATCGACGTCGATGGGCTGAAGCAGGCCAACGACAAGCGCGGCCACAAGGCGGGGGACGACCTGTTGCGCGGGCTCGCCACGCTTCTCAGGACCGGCCTTCGAGGTCAGGACCTGGTCATGCGCTACGGCGGCGATGAGTTCGTGTGCATCCTGCCGGACACAGTGGCCGACGGCGCTCGCGCCAAACTCAGCTGGATCCAGACCGAGGCGGAGAAGTCCGGCATCTCCTTCAGCACAGGAGTGGCCGAGTTCGAGCGCTCGGACGATGTCGTCAGCCTTCTAGGCCGAGCCGACACCGAGATGTATGCCGTCAAAGCACGGCGCGGGGTGGTCCGCGACCTGCGCCTGGGAGTCGTTGGCGGAAGCAAGAAGGTTCCCGCCTGAGGCTCCAACCAAGCAGGGACTTGACAACCCGCCCTTTTTAGGATTTAGTGGGTTACGACCCGACAAACCGGAGGTACAAGAATGTTAAGGCTCTCCATCTCAACCGCCCTTCTGGCCGCCGCGTAAACGTGAATCCCTCCCTCTTTAGCCCGGACCGGCTTACCCCTGCCGGTCTGGGCACCCCTAAAAACAGATCCGGCTCGTTGAGCGAGCACGCCCCGAACCTGGCGCCCGACATGGAGCGCGCGCTGGGCGCACTCCGCGATTTCACCCGGCGAGACATCCTGCTTCGCTTTTACGCCGACAGAAAGGCGCGAAGCGTCGACGACGTCGCGCGCGCGTCCGGCGTCCATCGCTCGGTAGCGTTTGACCATCTCGAGAGGTTGGTGGCGCTCGGCTATCTGGAGGTCGAGCGGCGACGGGGTCTGCCGGGCAAGCCCGCCAAGATCTACAGGCTCACAGGCGGACCGCTGCAGATCAGCCATCCGATGCGCCGCTACGACGTACTGGCGGAAGCGCTCGCTGAGGCGCTCGACGACCGTTTGATCAAGCAGGCGGGCCGCTCCCTCGGCCGAAGCCTGGCGCGGCCCGAAGTCAGATCGACGGTCTCGGCCCTCGAACCGCTGATCGAGATGGGCGGCGACTATGAGCTGGGGCTGGGGGGCCGCATCGCGTGTCTGAACTGCTTGTTTGCAGAGGCGTGCCGGCGTGCTCCCAGCATCTGCGTGTTCCACGCCGGCGTCATCGAGGGGCTCACCAGCTCAGAGGTGGAATCGCTCGGCTTTCTCAGCCCAAGCGGCTGCGCGTACCTCGTGTCATGAGTCTGCGCGAAGGTGCCGTCGTGGGCTCGTACCGGCTGATCGAGCGAATCGGCGGAGGCGGTATGGCAACCGTACATCGCGCGTATCATCCGGCCCTCGATCGCCACGTCGCAGTCAAGGTGTGGCCCGAGTTCTTCGCCGACGATCCGTCGTACCGCGAGCGCTTTCAGCAAGAGGCAAGGTCGGTCGCAGGCCTCAGGCATCCGAACATCCTCCCGGTCTTCGATTACGGCCACGACGACGGAGTCGCCTTCATCGTCATGGAGCTAGTCGAGGGCGGAACCCTGGCCGATCGCCTCGACGGGCCGATGCCGCTCGACGAGGCGGTCAGCCTGCTCGAACCTGTGGCGGCCGCGCTCGATTACGCGCACTCGCGCGAGGTCCTTCACCGCGACATCAAGCCGAGCAACATCCTTCTGCGCGACGAAGCCACCCCGGTTCTGGCGGATTTCGGACTCGCGATCATGGCCGGCCCCGGGCGACGCCTTACCGCGGTGGGAGACGTGATGGGCACGCCCGAGTACATGTCACCCGAACAGTGCCGCGACGATCAGATCGGCCCCGCCTCCGACAGGTATTCGCTGGCTGCCGTCGCGTATGAGATGTTGACTGGGCGGGTGCCATTCAAGGCCGACTCGGCGGCCGCGGTGCTCCTGTCCCACGTGACCCGGCCGCTGCCGGCGACCCACGAGCTCAGAGGCGAGGCGCCGGCTCATGTCCAAGACGTGCTTCGCCGAGGTCTCGCGCAGGATCCGGACGAGCGTTACGCCACCGCCTCGAGTTTTGTACGCGCCCTCAGACCGGCGGCTTGGCTGGGCCGCTTGGACGGCGGATCATCCGCCGCCACGGTGCTCGAAGCAAGGCCGGCCGGGCGTCGCATACCCGTCGTGCTGGTGGTCGACGACGGCGCGGCGAACCGCGAGCTCATCAGGGCCTGCCTCGCTGGCGTCGACTGCGAGGTCCGCACAGCGGAAGATGGGATGACCGCACTTCAGTCGATCAAAGCGTCCTTTCCCGATGTTGTGCTGCTCGACGTGCAGATGCCAGGCCTGGACGGGTTCGAGGTATGCGAGCGCATCAAGGCTTTTCCGAAGGGAAGGCTCCTGCCGGTCGTGATGATCACGGCCCTCGAGCACACGAGCGACCGCGTCCGCGCTCTCGATGCCGGCGCCGACGACTACATGTCGAAGCCGGTAGACCGGACCGAGCTCGTCGCTCGCGTCCGCTCGGCGCTGCGGCTGAAGCGTGTTTACGACTCGCTCGACAGCGCGGAGCAGGTCGTCTACTCGCTGGCCGCCGCGGTCGAGGCCAAGGATCCGTACACCGAGGCGCATACGCTGCGCGTGGCGGAGAGGGCGAGGCGGATCGGCGCCCGGATGGGCCTGTCGCCTGAGGAGCAGGACGTCCTGTATCGGGGCGGCATCATCCACGACATCGGCAAGATCGGAGTCCCGGACTCGATCCTGCTCAAGCCCGGACAGCTGGACTACGAAGAGCGCGTGAAGATGAACCTTCACCCCATCATCGGCGACAACATCGTCGCCCCGCTCCAATCGAGCGCGGACCTGCGACCGGTGATTCGGCACCACCATGAGCGCTACGACGGCACAGGTTATCCCGACCGCCTGGCCAGCGATCAGATCCCGCTCCTTGCGCGCATCGTTTCCGTCTGCGATGCATACGACGCGCTGGTCAGTGACAGGCCCTACCGCGATCACCTTTCGCACGAAGATGCGGTCGCAGTTCTCCAGAACGGCGCGGGCAAGCAGTGGGATCCGCAGATCGTGAAGCTGGTCGTCGACGAGATCCGCTGTCAGGCGGCGTCGTGATTGATCGCCGCACGCCGCATTCTCGTGGTGGACGACGGGTGAGGGTGTGGTGCCGGCGCTGGCAAGAGCGCCGGCTCGGCCGTCAGGGCTCCCTCTCGCTGCCCACAGTCACCTGCCCCACGGTGACAAGCAAGTCCCACGTGTTGCGGAGCGAGATGAGAAGAAGGACGACTATGGCCGAGACGAGCACGAGGACGAACGCCGAGACGAGCGACGACAGCAGGAGAACGCCGGCGCCGACGAATGCCAGATAGGCGGCGGCGCTCAGACCGAACCGCAGCACCAGCCGGGCCCGATCGATCCGCCGCATCCCGAGGCTCGATTCCTGGCTACGTCCTGCGGCAATCAGGCTTGGCATGCTGCTCGCAAGGCTCACGATCCCCAGGACGATGAGCTGCCAGGCGGCCGCGGTCTGAGGCTCCGCGATCACCATGAACAGGGTCACGAAGAGGACAGCGCCGAAGTTGGCCAGCGTCACGCGGGCGAGGCTTCGCACCTCGGGAGCTGCGATCACGACCCGAAGGTGCAGCGACAACCCCACAAACAGCAGTCCCACCAGGGTCGCCGAAGCCGTGCCCGCGAGGATGTAGAAATCACGCAAGTCGCTCGCCGCGCTCTGATAAGGCACCTGACTCCCTAGGCCCGCGGCCTGGGCGTCGACGACGGAGCGTCTGCTGGGTCGCGGCCGGCGAACACAAACACCGCTCCCAGGAGAATCGCGATCGCAGGCGGACCGTAATCCGAAATGGGCCCGGTTGGAAACACGACCCGGATGATCAGCGAGCCCACCATCCAGATTCCGCCGAGCACAATGGCGATTCGAAGCCGGCGCGAAGCGAGACGGAGCTGGCGCCTGAGGCCTCCGGGGCGGATCGATAGGATCGTGAGGGTCAGGCCGACGAGCATGACGAGACCGAACGCGAAACCGCGCACGCCGCCAGTCTGTCAGGAATCGGCCGCCGCGCCCATTCCTTTCTATATTGGTGCACGGTTCCTTGACGAAACTACTCGGCCTCGATGTCGGGACCACCGGCGTTCGCTGCGTCGCGGTCGATGAACGTGGTCAGCTGCTCGCAGACGCGACCGAAGAATATCCGCTGTACTCGCCTCACCCTGGATGGTCGGAGCAGCGACCGGAAGACTGGTGGGCGGCGAGCCGCAACGTCATCTCGCGGGTGACAGCAAGGATCGGCCCTGACGTCGGAGGGATCGGGCTGGCCGGGCAGATGCATGGCGCCGTGTTCCTCGACGACACCGACTCGGTCATCAGGCCCGCGATCCTGTGGAACGACCAGCGCACCGCGGTCCAGGCACAGGCCATCACCGAAAGAGTCGGCGCGGCGCGCCTCACCGAGGTCACTGGCAACCCGGCCTTGACCGGGTTCCAGGCGCCCAAGATCCTGTGGCTGCGCGACCAGGAGCCAAAGGCGTACGAGCGCGTCGTCAGCGTCCTTCTGCCGAAGGATTACATCCGCCTCCGGCTGACGGGCGAGAAAGCGACCGACGCATCAGATGCGGCCGGCACGCTGCTTCTCGACCTCAAAGCGCGGACGTGGTCGAGCGAGATCCTGGAGGCGCTCGAGATCTCTGCCCGCTGGCTCCCGCAGGTCTTCGAGAGTCCAGACAGGACCGGCTCGGTGCTGAAGAAAGTCGCAAAGGAGCTCGGATTGCCGGACGGCGTCCCCGTGGCGGCCGGCGCCGGTGACAACGCCGCCGCCGCGGTGGGCAACGGCATCGTCCGAGAAGGGCTGGCCAGCTGCTCGATCGGGACCAGCGGCGTCCTGTTCGCGCATTCCGACACGATGGCCACAGATCCGTCGGGTCGCGTTCACGCCTTCTGTCATGCGGTCCCGCTGCGGTATCACCTCATGGGGGTGACCCTGGCCGCGGGCGGGGCGCTTCGCTGGTGGCGAGACCTGGTCGGAAAGGGCGACTACGACGAGCTGACCGCGTTGGCGGCGCAGACACCACCTGGCGCAGAAGGCCTTGTGTTTCTGCCTTACCTGACCGGAGAGCGCACCCCGCATCTCGATCCGCAGGCACGCGGGGCGTTCTTCGGGCTCAACTCGAGACACGGCCTGGGCCACCTCACGCGAGCCGTGATGGAGGGGGTGGCTTACAGCCAGCGCGACTCCCTCGAGATCATCGTCGAGCTCGGCACCGACCCAGAACAGATCAGGGTCACGGGGGGTGGGGCGCGAAGTCCCTTCTGGCGCCAGCTCCTCGCTGATGTGCTGGGACGGCCGGTCGTGCGCACGGCTGCAGATGAAGGTCCTGCGTACGGCGCGGCGCTACTCGCGGGTATGACAGCCGGCGTCTTTGCGTCGATCGACGAAGCGTGCGCCGGAATCAGCTTGCGGCCGGAGGTCAGCGAGCCCGATCCAGAACGCCAGCGCATGTACAGCGAGTACCACGCCGTGTATCGAGACCTCTTTCCCACGACCAGCCGTGCGATGCATCGGCTGTCGGACCTCGCGGGGTCCGCGGACTAGCGCCGCGTTCTTCGCCTCCGTAATCCAGGAGGCGATGACCATGCCATCGTCTAGAAGTTGAGGCCGATCGCGAATGTTGCCGCATAGCCCGCGCCGCTTGGCGCCGCCTTCACAAGCAGCACCGAGCCGCTGTTTCCGTTGGACGTGTACACCATGTCCGTTTGGTTGCGAGTGTCCCGAGTCGGCCTCGAGCTGTAGGGCGCGGCTTTGTACACAGCATCCGTGAGGGCGTCATCGAAGAACAGCTGGGAGGAGAATTCGTAGGTCTTGGTCGCACCCGTGTAGGTCCGGACCTTGAAATGGATGTGCACGGTTCGTCCGGCGTACCAGCCGGGATATATGGTTGCGAACCTGGCGACGCCGTCGGCGCCGGTCAGCTGATAGCCGCGCAGAAATCGCTGTCCGACCGTGGACTGAGCCGCCACGTCGGAGTAGACGCCAGCCGCGTCGCAGTGCCAGACATCGACCTGCGCGCCGCCAAGGGAGGTGCACCCGCTCGAGCTCACCCGCGCCACCTGGAAAGTGAGGTCGAGGGGCACGCCGTTTCGCTTCGATCCGGTGGACGAATCGGTCGTGATATCGGACCGATTGAGCCGCTCGTCCACGAAATATGGCCCTTCGGTCTCGGCCGGCGTCGCGACGCATGCCGGCGTCGCGACCGAGCTTGCGGTCGGCGTGGTATCAGACGCAGCGGAAGGGGAGGGAGAACCCAGGGCCGCGGACGGACTACGGCCCGTGCACGCGGCGACGATCGCCCCCAAACCGACGAGAAGGGCGGTCCGGCGCGAGACCATGGATTCGAACAGAGATTTCACGACCCGTCAGTGTCATGGGATGGACTGCGCTGAGCCTGAGACCTTTCTGGGGATTCGCTCAGAGTTGGGATCAGTGGCGATCGACCAGTGGCGCGATGTTCTCGCCGGCAGCGGGCAGCTCTTCAACGCGCTGCTGAAGGAAAAACCTGATCGACCTGTACCGGTTCATGGTGCACCCCGTGATCCTCGGCCGCGGCATACGGCTGTTCGACGATGGCGCCGCTCGGAGGCCGCTCGACCTGAAGGAGACGAAGCGGTTTGCTTCCGGCATCGTGATCCTGGAGCTCGAACCGGCTCAGGAATAGACTGAGCCCATCGTGACCGCCGCCTTCACGCGGGACGGATACGCCACCATCTCAGGCCGCGGGCTGGACTGGGAGTCCGTCCCGATGAGGCTCTTTCAGAAGGCGAAGCGCCTCGGGACGTGGGACCCACAAGCGCTGGACCTGTCCAGGGACGCAGCGGACTGGAACGGGTTCACCGACCTGGAGCGGGATTTCCTGCTCCGCACGCTGGTCCTCTTCCAGGCTGGAGAGGAAGGGGTGACCAGCGACCTTCTGCCCCTGATCATGGCCATCGCCGCCGAGGGCCGGCTCGAGGAGGAGATCTACCTCACGTCCTTTCTGTGGGAGGAGGCCAAGCACGTCGAGTTCTTTCGCCGCTGGCTGGACCAGGTTGCCCTCGCAACCGGTGATCTCGCCAGCTTCCTGACGCCGAGCTACAGCCATCTCTTTCTGGTCGAGCTGCCTTCGGCGCTCCAGGCCCTGCAGACCGATCGCTCGGTCGAAGCCCAGATACGCGCCTCGGTGACTTACAACATGATCATCGAGGGCGTGCTGGCTGAGACCGGCTATCACGGATTTCGGCAATCGCTTGAAGCGAACGGCAAGATGCCCGGGCTGCTGGAGGGAATCCGGCTTCTCTCCCGCGACGAAAGCCGGCACATCCGCTACGGCGTCTTTCTACTTGACCGCCTGATCAACAGCTCACCCTCTGGATGGGACGTCATGAACAAGGTCATGAACAAGCTCTTCGTCCCCGCGCTTGGAGTCATCAGCGAATTCTGGGAGAACTACGACGACAACAACGGTCCGTTCGGTCAGCGCATGGAGACGTACATCGAGTTCGCCAGCGTTCAGTTCGATAAGAGGATGAAGGTACTGGAGCGGGATCGCGGCAAGAGCATCGCGGAGATCGCGCAGGCGACGGTGGCCGACATGACCGAAGATGATCTGGTGACCGTCGCGACCTGAGGCGGGTCGTGGCTCTGTTGCATATTGACTTAAGGACGTGATCCCGTACCGCGCGGATGACGCCGACGACCCGACGACCGCGGTTCCACTCATCACGATCGCCCTCATCGTGGCGAACCTCGCGGTGTTCTTCTACGAGCTGTCGCTCGCGACGCAAGGTTCTGCCCTCGACAGCTTCATCAGGGCGTATTCGCTCGTGCCATGCGAGTACACGCAGCGCTGCACCGCTTACCTCGGGACGCCCTCGCCGTTCTGGATCACGCTTTTCAGCTCGATGTTCTTGCATGGCGGCTGGGCCCACATCCTCGGCAACATGCTCTTCCTCTTCGTCTTCGGGCTGCACGTCGAGCGTTCGATGGGCATGGCGCGATACCTCGCCTTCTACCTGCTCTGCGGGCTGGGTGCAAACGCGTTCGAGATCGTGGCGGCAGCAAGCTCGAACCTGCCGGGGCTCGGCGCGAGCGGCGCAATCTCGGGAATCCTCGCCGCATACCTCGTGCTGTACCCGGGCAGCCACGTGCGGACTCTGATTCCTTTCGGGCTCTTCTTCTGGACCGTGCGTGTTCCCGCATGGATCTTCATCGGGGTCTGGTTTGCCATGCAGCTGATCTACGGGGCGGCATCGATCAGTGACGTCAACGCCGGCGGTGTCGCCTACTCAGCGCATGTGGGTGGGTTCCTGACCGGATTGCTGCTCGTCCGCCTGTTCGCCCAGACGCATCGGGTCGACCGCCTCCGCGTGTACCACCAAGCCTGAAACTGCATCACACGAGGAGGAGAGGATGCGGACCTACGGACTGACGTTACTGCTCAAGGACGATGCGGACGTTATCAACCGCTACAAGCGCCATCACCGCGAAGCGTGGCCCGAGGTGATCGGGCGACTGAAAGAGATCGGTATCACCGAGATGAAGATCTATCTGATCGGCCGCCGGCTGTTCATGTTCATGGAAGCGGTCGACGGCTTCGACCCTACTCGTGACTTTCCGAGGCTCAGCGAGCTGGCCCGCTATCGCGAATGGGACGAGCTGATGAGCTCAATGCAGGAGCGCGTGCCAGAGGCGAAAGAAGGGGAGTGGTGGGCCGCGATGGAAGAGGTCTTCGATCTGAATTGGTGATGGGTTAACGCGGCCAACTCGGGCCGAATGGCGGATGTTTTCCGTCGCGAGCCTTACGTGCGTCCTGTCCTCAGGGCTTGTTGACGCTGTCCGTCGGGTGGCACGCTTACCCTCTGTTCTGTCTGAGCCTTGAGGCCCGTCACCTCGAGGATCTCGGCCTCGTCCAGCGAGTCGGATTTCAGGAGGGCCCGCGTCAGCGCGTCGAGCTGGGACCGATGCTCCTGGAGGAGCCGTTCCGCTTCGGCCAGACACTCTTCCGAGATCCTGCGCACCTCCTCGTCAATCAGCTGCGCGGTTCCTTCGCTGTATGTCCTCTGCTGGAAGGCGGCGCCATCGCTGTCGCCGTAGTTCAGCGGGCCGACCTTGGGGCTCATACCCCAGCGGACGACCATCTGCTGCGCTATCCGCGTCACCTGCAAAAGGTCGTTCTCCGCTCCCGTCGTGACGACGCCGTAGACGATCTTTTCCGCGGCCCGCCCGCCCAACGCGCCCACGAGCCGCGCCCGCAGGTAGTCCTCGCCGTAGTTGAAGCGGTCGTCGATCGGACTCTGCAGCGTCACGCCGAGGGCCTGCCCGCGCGGGATGATCGTCACCTTCTTCACCGGGTCGGCTCCGGGGACCAGCAGACCAAGCAGCGCGTGGCCGGACTCGTGGTACGCGATCCGCTCGCGGTCCAGGTCACTCAGCAGGATCTTCCTCTCGGTGCCGAGCAGTGTTCTCTCGATGGCCTCGGCGAAGTCCGCCATGGTGACCGCGGCCTCGCCCTTGCGCGCTGCGCCGAGCGCTGCCTCGTTAACCAGGTTGCGCAGGTCGGCGCCCACCAGACCCGGAGTCTGCGACGCGACCTGGTCGAGGTCGACATCGGGAGCAAGGACCACGTGCCGGGAATGAATGCGCAGGATCTCAGCCCGACCGCGGCGGTCGGGGGGCTGGACCGTGACGCGGCGATCGAAACGGCCGGGCCGAAGCAGAGCCGGGTCGAGCACGTCGGCCCGGTTGGTGGCCGCCAGCACGATCACACCTTCACGCGAGTCGAAACCGTCCATCTCGGTCAGGATCTGGTTGAGTGTCTGCTCCTGCTCGTCGTTCCCGCCGACCCGCAACGCGGCGGCGCGGCTGCGGCCGATCGCGTCCAGCTCGTCGATGAAGATGATGGCCGGGGCCGCTGCACGCGCCTTGCTGAACAGGTCGCGAACACGTGACGCCCCAACACCGACGATCGCTTCCACGAACTCGGAGGCGGCGATGCTGAAAAAGGGGACCTTGGCCTCACCGGCGACCGCGCGCGCGAGCAGCGTCTTGCCGGTGCCAGGCGCGCCGATCAAGAGGACGCCCTTCGGCACGGTTCCGCCGAGACGCTGATACTTCTGCGGCTCGCGCAGGAAGTCGACGACCTCCTGCAGGTCCGCCTTCACCTCGTCGATGCCGGCCACGTCGGCGAACGTGACCGACGGTTTCTCCGCGTCGTAGAGGCGGGCCCGGCTCTGGCCGAAGCTGCCGAGAATCCCTCCGGCGCCTGCCGCGGCGGCGCGGCGGGATAGATAGAGGAATCCGATCACCAGCAGGATTGTCGGACCGAAGCTGAACAGCAAGGTCTCCCACAGTGGAGTCGAAGCGTTCGGATCCTTGGCGTTCATCACCACTTTGTGGCCGATGAGCAGCGTCTCCAGGTCGTCGGTGGCAAACGCCGGTCGTTGGGTCTGAAACTTGGTCGAGCTCGTGCCGCTGGAGTCCTTGACGGCTGTCTTGGCGACGCCAGTGATGGATTCTCCCGTGCTCGTGACGCTGGTCACGTTGCCCGCGTTGACCTGATCGAGGAACGAGTTGTACGAGATGGTCACGGTCGGCGGCTGGCCGGCCGAGGTGAGCAGGTTGCTGATCAGAATGTTGGCGGCGAACAGGACCGCAAGAATGATCCAGAAGCGCGCGCTTCGCATCGGCGCGGAGATGCCGGGCCGCTTATCGGTGGGGCGCTTATCTGGTGGTCGCGGCGGCGGGCTTTGACTCACGAGGTGATGCTACGCGCTCTCGAATTCGATGGCGATCACGTCAACAAGCGCACCTGTCGGCTCGGGCGCATCGATCAACAGCTCTCCCAGAAGGTCCGTGCCCAGAAGGTGTTCATCGAGCGCCGCAAGCGGCACGTGGTGGCGCAGCTCCCGTCCGGTGCCGATCAGGCTGACACGGCGCACGCGTCGAATCGGAACGCCGCGGACGACGACGCTTTCCTGCGGACGGTCGAGTAGAAACAGATAGAGGCGGTCGTCACGCGTCGTCGCCGGGCCATGGAAATCGACGGCCGCCGGCGCCGGGCGCACGCCGATGATCGCGTCGCGGTGGCTCGTGATCCAGGCGCCGATCTGCTCGAGAAGCGAGACCTGGACGTCGGGCAGCGAACCATCGCCGGTGGGACTGACGTTCAGGAGCAGGTTGCCGCCGCGCGATACGACGTCGGCGAGATAGCGCGCCAGCAAGTGTGGCGATTTGTAGTTGGTGTCTTGCGGCCGCCAACCCCAGGAGTCGTTCATGGTCAGGCACAGCTCCCAGGCGCGCCCTGGCGGCTTGGTGGGGAGGAACTGCTCGGGGGTGTCGTAGTCGCCCTGGCCGGGAAGGCGGTCGTTGACGATCGCGTCGGGTTGGAGCGACGCGACAAGCTGCCGCAGCTCCGCCGCGCGCCACTCTTCCGCGGTTCGCTCCCACTGGCCGTCGAACCACACCAGGTCGACCGGACCGTACCCCGTAAGCAGCTCGGTCAGCTGCGTGCGCACGTAGTCGAGGTAGCGGCTCCACGCTTCGGTCGACGGACGCCGGTAGTGCTCAAAGACGTAAGGCTTGTCGGACTCCTGAAACGCCGGGTAGTCGGGGTGGTGCCAGTCGGATAGGGAGTAGTAGAGGCCGATTCGCAAGCCCTCCGCGCGTGCGGCCTCGATCAGCTGTCGTGTGATGTCGGCGCGATAGGGCGTGTGCTCGATCGAGAAATCCGATGCCCTCGTGTGGAACATCGAAAAGCCCGCGTGATGACGAGTCGTGAAGACGATGTACTGCGCCCCGCTGGTTCGCGCGAGCGTGGCCAGACTCGGCGCGTCCCAATGACGTGGATCGAAGGTCGTCGCGGACGATTGATACTGCGCGACAGAGACAATGTCGCGCGCGGAAGGATCGCTGACGAGTGAGCGCCCGACGAGCGGCCACGACACCTCGATGCCCTGCTGGCTCGCGTGATCCCAATGCACGAAAAGCCCAAAGCCTGCGCGCGAAAACCAACCGCTCTCAACCATCACGTGGCAATGTAGTCTCAGCACGTGGTCCCGAACCCAGCGCTGGCATCCTTGACCGCAACGATCGAGGACTTCCGGCGGCTCGGCTGGGAAGCTTGATCACCTGAACCACGCCAGCGATCGCTTAGCATCGGCGGGGCGATGAACCTGTACCTCTGGCTGAAGTTCCTTCACATCGTGGGCCTCGCCGTGTTTCTTCTTGCGCACGGCGTCTCGGGCGGAGCCGCGCTGGCGCTGAGGGGCCAGCTCTCGGCCGACAGCCGCAGGCTCTTGCGTCTGTCCCAGGTGTCGTCGTTCGTCGCGAACCCGGGCCTGCTTCTCGTCATCGTCACCGGCGTCTGGATGGCGTTCGCCGGCAGCTTGTGGGGAAGGGTGTGGGTGTGGGCGACTGTCGTCGTGCTGGTGGCGGTACTCGCGGTGATGGGGTACGTGGCCCGTCCTTACTACATGGCTCGCGATGCGGCCGCGGGCCCGGACGATGTGCTCGCCGAGCGGCTCGGCCGGACCCAACCGATGCTCGCCGTGTCGGTCGGACTGGCCGGCCTCCTGGTCCTCCTTGCCCTTATGGTTTTCAAGCCTTTTTAGGCCTCCATCGAGTTCGCCCGCGCCAGCCCTACCTCAAATGAACGATGACACGCCGAGTCGGGCCGGTCTAGGGTTCCGCCGTGGCGCTGAAGGTCCGGGTCATGGCGTCGCAGGAGCGTGTTCGAGCCGGTGTGATGCCCGGTCTCTTGTACCGCGCCGAGGCTTACGAAGAGGCAGACAGGTTCCGAGAGCGGAAGTGGGAGTGTTCGCACAACCACCGTTCAGTCGAGGACGCGTTCAACTGCGGCGTGACCTGGCTCAACGAGCAATCGGACGGCCCCGTCGAAGAATCCGCCTAGTCACCCCGTCCGAAAGCCGCCGGTAAAATCGCCTTGATGCAAAGCGCGACCATATCGCCGGAGCACGCC
>VBEF01000113.1 GCA_005881275.1 Chloroflexota bacterium | reverse complement strand
CCGCCACGCTCAAGGTCTGCGACGGCGCGCCGGGCAGGCTCACCGTCACGCTGGCGGGTGCCGCGCCAGGGTTGAGGACGTGAATGTTGTCGTTCAGCATCCCGCTGGACGCCTTGTCGAACCAGTTGATGTAGCTGGTCGATGCGGCCTGGCTCGCGCTCTGCGCCCAGACTTCGTTGAAGGACTGCTGGAACTGCACGCGCTGCGAGGCCAGCACGGGCTGAGTTGAGGTCA
>VBEF01000112.1 GCA_005881275.1 Chloroflexota bacterium | reverse complement strand
CATCGTCACCGTGACGTTGGCCGCGGAGGCGCTGGTATTGAGCAGGTGGATGTTGTCGTTCACCATGCCTGGCGAGGCCAGGTCGAACCAGTGGAAGTACGAGGTGAGCCCGGTGAACGTGAACTGGTCGAGGGGCGATGAGCCGCTCGTGCCGCTCGCGGTGGTCACGGTGACGTCAGTGGTGCTGACCGTGTGTGCCGGGCTCATGGCCGTGACCGTCGTGTCGCTCATGACGCTGAAGCTGGCGGCCGCCGTCGCACCGAAGGTCACCGCGGTCAGGCCGTTGCTGAAACCCTTTCCGGTGAGCGTCACCGAGGTCCCGCCCGTCGAAGGTCCCGAGCTTGGCGAAACGTTGACCACTGCCTGCGAGCTCGCCGGCGTCAGCGCGGAGCCCACGGTGAACGACCATGTATACGGGACGAGGTTGACCGTCAGCGTGACCACGTAGGTCGACCCGCTTACCAGCGCAGACTGCGGCATGAGGATGACGCCGCCGCGCCACTTCAGGTAGCTCGTGTACGTCGCGTTGGCTGAGTCGATGGTGCAGGTGTTGATCGGCGTGCCGTTGGTGGTCAGCGTGTGCGCGCCGGCGACGGTGTCGACGTTGCCGCCGATCTCGATGAACAAGGGAAGTCCGCTGTATCCGGGGCATGCCACCTGCGGATTGGGGGACTCATTTCCGCTGTAGGCCGTCAGCGGCTCGGTGGATCCGTTGCCTGGGAAGAACGTCGGCACGGTGTACATGCCCAGAGCCTGGGAGTTGCCCTGGCCCGTGTTCACGGCGGCTCCCATCCGCCAGGGGCTTGTCGCGCTGTCGCGATACGAGCCGAAGCCGGTCACCGAGAGCCGCGGGTCCATCATGGCCATCGCGTGGAAGGGCGCCGCCATCCACCAGTCGATGGATTGAGAGTCCGTCGTAGCGGTGCTGGAGCTGACGAAGATGTTGCTGTTCTGGGCCGCGGTGTTTCCCGCCGCCGTGTAGTACGGGCTGGCTGGATCCTCGGAGTGAGTGACGTTGCCGGATTTGACCATGTAGTAGGCGTGGGCGGCGTCGCCCGAGCTGTACGTGGCATCCTCGGTTAGGTTGGGCAGACCCACACTTGCCCGCCAGGCGTTGAAGCGGTCCAGCCAGGGGCCGCCCGCGGTGGGGATGGCGTCGAGATGTACCGGGCGGCTCACCGCCGCCTGCTGCGCGGCGACGATCCCCAGGCACAGGGCCGCCAGAACCGCCGTCGTGAGGCTTCGCTTCACCTTCGATCTGAGCCCGAGGCCGGCCCCCCACGTGGCCGACTCGTGCGGAGTCCTGGTCACCGGGGAGCAACAACGACAGCGCCGGCCGATTCTTGCTGCCCGACTGGTTAGCTGATGGCCCAGACCTCGTTGAACGTCTGCTCGAATTGAACTCGCTGCGAAGCCAGCACCGGCTGGTCCGACGTGATCGTCACCGGGCCGCCGATCGTGCCGGGCGGGAATGTGGCGTACGCCTCGGCGCCCGGTGCAACCGTCAGCTGCTGAGCGATGCTGCCTGGCAGGCTGATGGCCACGTTGGCAGGTGTCGTGCCGGGGTTGAGAACGTGGATGTTGTCGTTGAGCATGCCGGGCGAGGATTTGTCGAACCAGTTGACGTAGCTGGTCGCCACGGCCTGGCCCGGGCCCTCCGCCCAGACCTCGTTGAACGACTGCTGGAACTGCACCCGCTGCGAGGCGAGCACCGGCTGGTCCGACGTCACTGTCACGGGGCCGCCGATGGTCCCCTGCGGAAAGCTCGCGTACGACTCCTGTCCCGGCGCCACGGCGAGCACCTGCGCCACGGCGCCGGGCAGGCTGACCGTGACGTTGGCGACCGTCCCGCCCGGGTTGAGGATGTGGATGTTGTCGTTCAGCATCCCTGGTGACGCCTTGTCGAACCAGTTGATGTAGTTCGCGGTCGCCGCTCGTGACTGGCTCTGCGCCCAGACCTCGTTGAACGTCTGCTGGAACTGCACCCGCTGCGAGGCCAGCACCGGCTGGTCCGAGGTCACCGTCACCGGGCCGCCGATGGTGCCCTTTGGAAAGCTCGCAAACGACTCCGCACCCGGCGCCACGGTCAGCTGCTGCGGGATCGCGCCCGGCAGGCTGACCGTGACGTTGGCGGTTGCGCTACCCGGATTCAGGACGTGGATGTTGTCGTTGAACATCCCGGGCGAAGCTTTGTCATACCAGTTGATGTAGGTCGTCGTCGACGCCTGCGACTGGCTTTGCGCGGCGACCTCGTTGAACGACTGGTTGTACTCGACGCGCTGCGAGGCGAGGATCGCCTGGTTCGAGCTCACCGTCACCGGGCCGCCGATGGTGCCCTGAGGGAAGCTCGTGTAAGCCTCCTGCTTCGCCCCGACGGTGATCGTCACGGGAATTGCACCCGGGATGCTCACGGTCACGTCGGTGCTCGTTGAGCCCGGGTTGAGCAGGTGGATGTTGTCGGCGAGCATGCCGCCCGAGGCCTTGTCGAACCAGTTGAAGTAGCTGAGGAACGCCGTGTATGTGAACCTGTCCGCGGCGGTGGTCGCGCTGGTGCCACCGAATGTGGTCACCGTGAGGTCCACCGTTCCAGAAGCGCTGACCGGCGGGCTCGTGGCGCGGGCCTGCGTATCGGACACCGGCGTGAAGGTGGCGCCGGCGGCCCCGAAGTGGACTGCGGTCAATCCCGTCAGTGCGCAGCCTGTGATCGTGACCGTCGCACCGCCGGCCGGCTGGCCCGAGCTGGGCGCGATGCCGGTCACCGTGGGCGCGTGCTGAACCGCGGTGATCGAGGACGACGCAGAGGCTTTCCACCCATCGATGTCGGTCACCGTCAACGTGACCGTGTAGATGCCGGGCGAGCAAAAGAGATGCGATGGCTTGGCGCCGCTTCCGGGGCCGGTGCCATCGCCCCAGCTCCACGAATAGGTCAGCGCGGCGCTGCTGTCGGGGTCCGACGATGCGGAGCCGTCAAAGCTCGCGCTGGTGCCGGCGTCCACCGTCGCCGGCCCAGTGAACGATGCCGTGGGCAGCTCTTCCTGCTGCACGCATCCCTTGACCTGCGTGGAACCGGTTGAATCGCCGATCCCCAACGCGAAATCCGCGTTGCTGAACTCGTCCTGCGTGTAGTAGTGGCCGGTGCCGATGACCTGGTTGTAGTAAGCGCCTGGCGTTCCCTGCGGCGTGCCGTAGACGTATGCGCACTCGTCGCCGTTCTCGTAGAAGGCGGAATCCATCCACGTGCCTGCCCAGTCGGTGATCGCTTCGTTGGCCTCGTGGCTGACGAGGCTGACCTGCGCGTCGGCGGACGGATCGCCGTTCGGAGCCTGGGCGCCATTGACGGGATCGACGCAGCCGGTCATCGAGGGCATGGGCTGGTTGCCGTAGATGATCCAGGGCGCGACATTGGTCGAGGAGTGGTAGGCGCAGTAATTCTGATCGCTGCACAAGACCCCAGTGGTCCCGGTCGGCGCTGTGCACGTCTCGACGCCTGTCGGAAAGAAGACGAGATAGAGGTGCGAGTCGTCGGCGGGCAAGCCCTTTGCTTGCAGGAGAGACTGCAGCTCGGACTGAAGCGCACCGTCCGTGATGCACGCGGTGAAGCCTGCGGCGGCGGTGCAGCCGTTGGATCCACCCTGCGCCGGATACGCGGAGTCGTCGTCCACCTCGGGGCCCGCGGCTATGACGTACTGGATGTGGTCCTGCGGCGATCCGGGCGCGTTGGCCTGCTGGTAGTACTGAGTCGAGACCGAGAACACGTTGGTGCTCTGCCCGCTGGCCTGCGCGACGTTCTGCAGGTATCCGTTGACGACGGTTTTGTATGTCGTCGTGCCGTACGAAAAGCCGGTCGGCGCCCAGTAGACCGGCGTGATTGTGACGTGTCCCGGCGTCCCGGTGAGGCCTCCCATCACCGCGTAACCGCGGCTGAACAGAAGCGGCGGATTGCATCCCGGGCATACGGGATTGGTGCTCGCTGTGTTGACCCGAGCCGGCGCCTTGGGGGAGTCGACGTGCGGCACGAATCCATGGGGATGGTGGTGGTCCGCCTTGGTGCCAAGTTGCGGCTGCGGCTGGGGATCGTTTGTTGCGCTGCCCTGCGTGACGACCGCGTGCGCGGGCATCGCAAGGCTCACCTGAGCCACCAACATGACCAAAACAGCTGCTGCACGCACGTAGGAATGCAGCGATTTCGAGTTGCTTAGCAGGCACCAACCCCCTCGCCGTGATGCGGCTTTTCGAGGGTAGCAGCAAATTTAGCGCGGGTTGTTGCGCTCACAGGGGCGTTTTGACCAGATGGAGGTACGTTCATGGACATAGCGACCGTTGTCGTCGACGTCGTGATCGGACTGTGGATCATCGCCGTGATCGTGGCTGTGATTCGCGCCTGGCAGGCTCGAAGGCCGCAACTCAGGCCGCTGACCGAGGATGCGGTAAACCGGTTCAAGCAAGCCTGGGAGCAGATCGCGGCCCGCTTCGTAAACGAACCGCTGGAGGCAGTCAACGAGGCTGACGCGCTGGTTCTTTCAGTGCTTCGAGAGAGAGGGCATCCGCTCGACTACGAGCGATTGCCGGGACGCATGCGTGAAGCCCGCCGCCAACGGATCAGCGGCCAGGAGCGCGCGGGGACTGAAGCCCTGCGCCAGTCGCTGCTCAACTACCGCGCCGTCTTCGAGGAGATGGTGAGGGACCAGGGTCGCAGGCCGGCGGCCGCACGGCGGCGAGAGATGGCCTGAAGCCTCTTTAAGGGAGGCGTGAAATAGGCGGGGGTTGAGCACCGCCGCCGCATACGCTCCGTTGGCGCAACACGCGCCGAATCCGACGCGGGAAGCGAACCGTTGGCGCCAAAAGAGCGGAATCGAATGGTGATGACGTCACCACGAGTTGCCCCTCTTACGCTGCCCAGATTTCGTTGAACGACGAGAAGTACTGCACCCGCTGGGAGGCAAGGATCGGCTGGGTGGAGGTGATCGTCACGGGGCCTCCTATTGTCCCGGCGGAGAAGGTGACGTAGGCCTCCCCACCCGCGACCACGGTCGCCGTCTGCGACGGGAAGCCCGGCATGCTCACCGTCACGTCCGCGCTGGTTCCACCGGGGTTGAGCAGATGGATGTTGTCGTTGTTCATTCCGACCGATGACTTGTCAAACCAGTTGACGTAGCTGGTCGTCGCCGCCTGCGCGGCGCTCTGCGCGGACACCTCGTTGAACGTCGAGTAGTA
>VBEF01000070.1 GCA_005881275.1 Chloroflexota bacterium | reverse complement strand
TATAGAGCGCCGCCCAGCCTGATGCCACGGCGGCCGCCGCCAGCCACAACGGCGGTCGACGCACGACGAGGGGACCGCGCAAGGCGCCGATCATTGCCTTCCGCTCGATTGCGCCAGCCGCCGGAAAAGCGCGGGTCGACTCGCGTCCAGGCGTTGGAGCCGCGGCTCGAGGCCGAGCAGCGCCAGCCAGAGCGGCTCCCACAAGAGCATCGGGAGAGGCAGCCCGATCGCGATGAACTGTGCGGCCGCGATCCCGACGAGCAACCACCCCCGCTGCACGAGACTCGGTTGGGCGCGCAGTACGATCCAGGCCGCCAGAACGAGGATCGCCACGTCGTCCTCGTGCAGGTAGGTGGCCGAAGCGGTGGTGCCGACCAGGCCCAGGGCGAAAACCAGGCCCAGACGGTCGCGGCGCAGCCAGGCGAGGCTGAGCGCCGCGAATGCCAGGGCGATCTCGACGGCGCCGGCGGCGGGCTGCCCGAACAGATACGAGTACGTCATCGGGGCCGTATGTGGATCCGCCCTGGCGAGCGACAGATCGTTCAGCCAGGCGGTGACACCCGCGGGCCCCAACGACTCAAATGACAGGGCGGCCAGGACGGCGCACGTGAGCCCAAAAACAGCCACGGGGCGCCAGCGCCCGCTGACCAGGAGCGCGACGGGGACCAGCAAGGCGTCCTGAGGCTTGAAGAAAAATGGAATCGCCAGCATGACGCCCGCCAGCTGCCAGCGGCCACGTTCGAGCAGCCACCAGGCAAGGCCGAGGAAGAAGAGGTCAGCCACCACCCACTGGCCGAGCCAGAACTGGTAGTGGACAGGCCAGATCGCCAGCGAGACCAGGAGCACAGTCAGACGCACGAATCGAGGCCCCGGACAGACCAGCCAGCAAATCGCGATGAAGGCGGCCAGGTTGACGATGGTCCAGATCAGGTAGCTCGCGGGAATGGGCAGCCAGGCGAGCGGGATCACAAGCCACGCCGCAGGGGGTGGGCTGAGGTACAGGTGCATCGAGTCGATCAGGCTTCCGGTCGGGCCGAGACCGGCTGAGGCGACTCGCTCCAGGTCCAGGTCGTAGATGTGCGACCAGCCGTACGTCAGCCCGATTCGCGCGGCCACGATCCACACCCGCGTGTCCTGGGCGTTCGGATCCAAGGTGAAGTGACTGATCCACCGAACGACGCCAAAGGCCACGGTGATGCCGGCCGCCAGAGCTGATGCGGAGAGCCACAGGGGCGGCAGATTGGCCGGCCTGGCCTGGCGAACCGATGTGTCGTGCCGCATGGCGGCACATTTTGGGGTGTTGCGCCGCTAGTTCAGTAGATTGGCGTCTCGGCGGATACGGCCTCGAGCCACTTGCGGCAAGAGGTCAGAAAGCGCGCGGCTTGCAGCCCGTCGAGCACCCGGTGGTCGAACGAGAAACAGAGGTACATCATCGGCTTGATCCCGATCATGCCGCTGATCGCCATCGGCCTGTCGACGATGGCCTCCATGGTGAGGATGCCCGCCTGTCCCGGGTTGATCACCGAGTAGCTGAACAGCGTGCCGAACGTGCCCGAGTTGTTCACGGTAAACGTGCCCCCGGTAAGCTCGTCAGCCTTCAGCTGCTTGCCCCGGGCGCGCGTCGCCAGGTCGTTGACGGCACGGGCGAGGCCCGCGATGGAGAGTCCGTCCGCGCGCCGGACCACGGGAACCAGCAGCGTGTCCTCCAGCCCGACCGAGACCCCGAGGTTGATGTCGTGGTGGACGATCAGCTCGGTCTCGTTGAAGGTCGAGTTGGCCTCGGGATGCTCGCGCAGAGCCGAGATCGCCGCCGCCATGACGTAAGGCAGGTAGGTCAGCGAGAAGCCCTCCTGCTTCTGGAAGCCGCCCTTGTTCGCCGTGCGGCTGGCGACCACGCCTGACATGTCCACTTCCTGTGTCTGCCACGCGTGAGGGATGGTCTGCTTCGAGCGCGTCATGTTCTCGGCGATCAGGCGGCGCACCCTCGTCAGCTGCACGACCTCGTCGCCCTGGCCCGGCCCGGCCGGTGCAGCTTGCGGCGCAGGAGCCGGCGCGGCCTTGGCTTTCGCGGCGAAGTCCTGGACGTCCTTCTTGGTGACCCGGCCACCGAGACCCGTCCCGGTCACCTTCGACAGATCGACCTTCAGCTCGGAGGCGGCCATCTGCACGCCGGGCGAGTAGCGGTGCGGGCCGGAATCTGCAGTCGGCCCCTCCGCCGGCTTCGCCGGCACCTCCCCACCGGTGGGGAGAAGTTGCTCGGGTTTGGGGGCCGGGGCCGGTGCTTCGGGCGTGGCCGTCACCGCGCCATCGCCCGTCTCGACGACCGCGATCTCGGCGCCCGCCTGAACGGTCTCACCTTCCTTGGCCAGGATCTCGCGCAAGATGCCCGACACCGGGGCAGGCACCTCGGCGTTGACCTTGTCCGTGTCCACTTCGAGCATCGGCTCGAACTCGACCACCTTGTCTCCCGGCTTCACGAGCCAGCGCGAGATGGTGCCTTCGTGGACCGACTCGCCCAGCTGCGGCATCACCACACGGGTTGTTTTGCCTGCCACGTCAGTATGCCGCCAGGTCCTTCAGGACTTTGGTGATCTTGTCCGGCGTCGGCATGAAGTACTCCTCCATCGGCACGGCGTACGGCATCGACGGTACGTCAAGCCCGCCGAATCGCTTCACCGGGGCGTCGAGCCAGCGCCACGCCTCGTCGGCGATGAGCGCCGCGACCTCCGATCCAACCGAGACGCTGAAGTTGTCCTCATAGAGGACAAGGCATTTGCCTGTCTTGCGCGCGGAGGCGATTATCGCCTCTCGGTCGAGCGGATAGACCGTGCGCAAATCGACGATCTCGACGCTTACGCCCTCGGCCTCGAGGTTCTTGGCCGCCTCCGTGGCGTAGTGCACCATCAGCCCGTAGCAGAAGACCGAGATGTCGGTTCCCTCACGCGCGGTCCGCGCGACCTGCAGCGGGATCAGATACTCGCCCTTCGGCACCGGTTCCTTGAACATGCGGTAGAGCCGCTTGTGCTCGAAGAAGAGCACCGGGTCGGAATCGCGGATGGCCGCGAGCAAAAGGCCCTTCGCCTCATAGGGTGTCGATGGGACCACGATCTTCAACCCCGGCGTGGCGAATCGCGCTTCGATCGACTGTGAGTGATAGAGCGCGCCGTGCGCGTGCCCGCCCATCGGCGCGCGCACGACCAGCGGCACCGACCAGTCGCCGTCGCTGCGGTAGCGGTACTTCGCGATCTCGTTCGTGATCGAGTTGAACGCCATGTGCGCGAAGTCGGCGAACTGCATCTCAGCCACAGGCCGCTTGCCCGCTATGGCAAGGCCCAAGGCGACGCCGGCGATCGATGACTCGGCGAGCGGAGAGTCGATAACGCGCGCCTCGCCGAAGCGAGCGCGCAGCCCGTCGGTCACGAGGAACACGCCACCTTTCTTGCCGACGTCCTCGCCCAGGACCATGACCCGCTCGTCGCGCTCCATCTCCTCGGCGAGACACGAACGGAGCGCCGCGACCATGTTCATGTCCTCGGTTTCGACGTCGGCGGCGGGCTCGATCGCCTTCGGCGCCTCGGTCGCATACACGTTCGTCAGCGCGTCCTCGGGAGCCGGGTCCGCGGAATCCATGCCCTCCTTGGTGGCTCTGGTGACCTCCTCTTTGACCGCCTCCTCGTACTCCGCGACCTGCTTCGCGGTCAGGATGCCCTCTTCGAGAAGTCGCTTCTTGAAGCGCTCGAGGCAGTCGCTTTCGGCGAGCGTTTCGATCTCTTCCTGGGTCCGGTAGCGGCGCTGGTCGTCCTCTGAGGAGTGGGCGCCCAGGCGGTCGACCAGACATTCGATGAGCGTCGGGCCTTCGCCCGCACGGGCGCGCGCTATCGCCTCCTTCGCGACCGTGTAGCAGGTGACCGGGTCGCGTCCGTCGACGGTCACCCCCGGAAACCCATACCCCGCCGCGCGCTGCGCTACAAAGTCGATGGCGTACTCCTTGCGGAAAGGGGTCGAGATGGCAAAGCCGTTGTTCTCGCAGACGAAGACCTCGGGCAGCTTGTAGATCGCGGCGAAGTTGAAAGCTTCGTGCGCGTCGCCTTCGGCGCCCGCGCCCTCGCCATAGCAGGTCATGAGCACCTTGTCTGTGCCGTCCATCTTCAGCGCGTACGCGACGCCGGCGCCGCGCACCATCTGCGTCGCGACGGGCGAGCCGCCCGAGGTGATGTTGTGTCGCGAGTCCGAGAAGTGGCCGGGCGTCTGCTTGCCGCCTGAGGCGGGGTCGTCGGCCTTCGCGAGCACGGAGAGCATGAGATCGAGCGGTGTCATCCCCATCCGCATGCAGAGCACGACGTCGCGGTAGTAGGGCGCGACCCAGTCGTGCTTGGGTTGGAGTGGCCAGCTGACGCCTATCTGCGCCGCCTCGTGACCGGCGCACGAGATGATGAAGGGAGCGCGACCCTGCCGGTTCAGGACCTGGAAGCGGTAGTCGATCTGTCTTCCGAGGAGGATGTACCGGAACCATTCCTTCAGCGTCTTTTCGTCGATGTCTGTGTCGCGCCACGCGACCGGTTCCTGGAAACGCCAGTCCGGGCTGAACGAAGGATCTTTCGTCTTTGTGATTTGAGCCACGGCCCTTCTAGAAGTGGATGGCGTGGCCGTCCACGGCCATCGCCGCCTCCATCACGGCCTCGCTGAGGGTGGGGTGGGGGTGGATGTTGCGACCGAGCTCCCAGGCGTCGCCCTGGAAGAGCTGCGTGAGAGCCGGCTCGGCGATCAGCTCAGTGGCGTTGGCGCCCACGATGTGCGTGCCGAGGAGCTGTCCCGACTTGGCGTCGGCAACGATCTTGACGAAACCGCCTGTCTCGCCGTGGATCTGCGCCCGGCCGATCGCCGAAAACGGAAATTTTCCGATTTTCACCTCGTGTCCTTTTTCTCGCGCCTGCATCTCGGTCAAACCTACTGAGGCGACCTGCGGGTGCGAGTACGTGCACCGCGTGACCAGGGCTTGCTCCATCGGCGCCAGCCGCTGCCCGGCGATGTCCTCGGCGGCCACGATACCTTCGTGTGATGCAGCGTGCGCCAGCAGGTAGCCGCCCACCACGTCACCGATGGCGTGGATCGACTCGGCCGAGGTGCGCATCCACTCATCGACCTTGATGAACCCGTTGGGTTGCATCTGCACGCCCACCTGCTCCAGGCCCAGCTCTTTCGATACGGCCGCCCGACCGACCGCAACCAGGAGCTGGTTGGCCCACACCTCGCCCTGGTCCGTGGCGACGCTCACGCCGCCGCGAGCCTTCTTGGCGCCGCTGACCTTGATTCCCGTGCGGCATTCGATGCCGGCCTTCTTGAAAGCGGACAGCATCTCCGTCGAGACGTCTTCGTCCTCGAGCGGAACCAGTCGATCCAGCGCCTCGAGCAGCATCACCTTCACGCCGAGCTGGCTGTAGAACGTCGCGAACTCGACCCCCACCGCGCCGGCGCCGATGATGCAGATCGACTCCGGGACGCTCTTCGAGCGCACCGCGTGGTCGGACGAGATGATGTATTCACCGTCGATCTCGAGGCCGGGCAGTGACTTGACGACAGACCCCGTCGCGACGATCAGGTTCTTGCCTTTGACCTGCTTGGAATCGACGCCAATCGTGTTGCGGTCGGTCAGACGGCCCTTGCCCTGAACCACCTCGATCTTGTTTTTCTTCATCAGGTACTGGACGCCCTTGTACAGCTGGCCGACCACCGCGTCGCGACGCGCCGCGATGCGCGGGTAATCGAACCCGACCACCTCAGCCTTGAGGCCGAACTCGGTCCCCCGGGTGGCTACCCGGTGATACAGCTCCGACGACTCGAGCAGAGCCTTGGTCGGGATGCAGCCCACGTGGAGGCAGGTCCCGCCCAGCTTGTCGGACTCGACGAGCGCGACCTTCAAGCCCAGCTGCGAGGCTCGGATGGCGGCCGGATAACCGCCCATACCGCCTCCCAGGATGACTACGTCAAAGTCGAAATCGGGCACTGGGTTAATAGTAGGAAGCTTTAGCAGTCGGCCCTGCGCAAATGGCGCACACCGGCCTCATAGGAGGCATTGTCGAGGAGGGGTCTGCCGGCTCGCGGGTCTCCGTACCTGTCCACGGCGCGGTAGTAGAGCGCCGGCCTCGTCTCGACCGGCATGACGAGCCGGTCCACGGCGCCATCTGGATCGAGGCAGGGATCCGAGCGCATGGCCGCCAGCGCGAAGTAGTCGGCGACCTGCTGCTCCATGACCACGGGCCTGGCGATGGCGAAGCTGAAGAGCAGGACGCTGCTGCTGAACCAGGCGACGAATACCAAGGCCAAAAGAGCCGGGCGCCAGCTGCCGCGCCAGGGCAGGCCGCGCGCGGCGTCGGACAGAAGGATCAGCCAGAGAACCGCGCCGATGTAGACGTACCGCGACGCCCCTGACTGGTGGTAGCCGAGCTGAGCGCGGGTGAGTCCGGTGATCAGGTAGAAGGCGACCAGCGCCACCGCCACGCTGAGCGCAAAGGGGTCGGCCCCGTGGCGCTTCCACCGCCAGGCGATCACGGCGACAGCGGCGATGAGGGCCGGAGGGCCGTACTGGCCCCCCTTCCCGACCAACGCGGCGGCGCTCTGGCCCAGGCCCCACGCGGCGTAAAGCGGGTCGACGAGCACGTTGCCCGGAGCCGGCTGCGGGTTGGGGTGCACCCCGAACCGCCCGAAGGCGATATACCAGGCCAGCAGGGCGACAGCCAAAGGAGACAGCCACGCCAGGTCGCGTCGGCGGCCAGGCTTCAGGAGCAGCTGCACGCCGACGGCGATCGCGAACAGAAGGCCAATGCTCGAGAAGGCCAGAGAGGCGACCAGGAGCCCGATCGCCACCGGAACCCTTGACGGCGACTCGATGAGCAGCAGGGCGCCCAGGCCGCACGCGATCGAAGCGAGCCACGCCATCTGAAAGGCCCACAGGATGTCCTCCCAACCGCCGCCGAGCGTCAGCAGGAGGGCGGCGGCGCACATTGCGATGAGGTCGCCCGCGTGACGCCGCACCAACGCGAAAAGCAAGAGCACGTTGGCGAGGTGAAACAACAGCAGAACGGCCATGTAGGGCAGGTATGTGCGCAGTCCTGCCGTGTTGAGCAGCGCGGCATAGATCGCACGGAACAGCATCGAAGGGTGCTCGTTGTGGGGCGTGAAGTAGGTGGCGAAGGTCCAGTCGGGGGCGGTGACGATGAAGGACCACTCGTCGAAGTAAAAGGTGAAGTCGCGGGCGAACCAAAGGATGGCCGCGCAAACGATCAACGCCGCTGCCGCGACGATCATCGGCGCGCGCGGAACGCGCACATCCGCGGCGCTCATCACGCTATGACCGTTGAGACCTTTGGCTTGCGGACGAGGCCGATGTACCAGACCGCGACGCCCAGCAGCAAAGGCAGCGGCGTCAGGGGCCAGGCGAACTCGCCGGCGACCGCGATCACGAGAAGCCACCATCGCTGCCACCGAGGTGGTGCGTCGCGCCAGAAGAGCCAGGCCGCCAGAACCAGGATCGTGAAGTCCTGAAGGTGCCAGTAGGTCGCACCGAGGGCCGTCGCGACGAGGCCAAGAGCGAAGACGCGCGCATGACTCGCGTGCCGATTCACATACGCACCCACGACACTGGCCGCGACAACGATCGCTTGCGCGATGTAGCTGAGAATCCCGGGGCCGAGGATGTAAGCCAGGGTGAAGTAGCGATTGTTGGTGACGTGCTGCGCTTCATTCAGCAGCGCCGTGTAGTCCTCCAGGCCCTGCGTGCCGATCAGGGCCACAGAGGCGATGGCGAGCACAGCCGCGGTGGCGGCCCACGCCGCGGCGATCTTCCATCGACCCGCCATCAGCAGGACAAGCGGCAACAGCAAGGTCAGCTGAGGCTTGATCACCGACAGGCCGAGCACGATTCCGGCCGCGTACGGCTTTTTTGCTTCGGCGAGCTTCCACCCCGCTGCCGCGATCAGCATGATCACCAGGTCGGGCTGCGCCAGGCTGAAGCCATAGAGGATGGGGTACCAGGTCATGGCGGCCAGCAGCCACAGCCCGCGCCGGGGCCAAGCGCCTGGCGCCGCCAGCCACCACGCGCCAACCAGAGCAAGCAGTGAGAGCACGAGCCACGCGTACACCGTGCCCGTAGGGCCCAGAACGCTGAACGGCAGGATCAGCCACCCAAATGGTGGCGGCGATAGGAATCGCTCACCGTCGTTGAAGACGGCGTGCGGCCGGAGCTGCGCGAAGAGGTCATGTTGCAGCGGAAGCGAGTAGATGTGACTCCATCCGTGCTCAACGCCGATTCGCACCCCGATGTAGATGAGGGTCATGTCGTTGTCGAGGATGTCCGCGCGGAGAGGAACCACCACCACGAACCACCCGGTCAGGGCAAATGCGATGAGCAGGAACCAGGCAAGCGCAGCGGCGCCCAGGTTGCGCCAAAACCGTGAGTCGCGCGAGGCGGTTAGGCGCGTTCGGCCAGGGGCACGGGTTTCCGCGGTTCCGGTCCGATGTATTCCGATTGCGGCCGGATTATGCGGTTGTTGGCCGCCTGCTCGAGCACGTGAGCGCTCCAGCCTGCCACGCGGGAGACGGCGAAGGTGGGGGTGAAGAACTCCTTGGGCAGGCCGATCGCTTGCAGCACCCCCGCCGAATAGAACTCGACGTTGGTCGACTGGGGTCGCTCGGGATGCTCCTCGTGGAGGATCTGCAGCGCGACCTCCTCGACGCGGGTCGCGAGTTCGTAGAACTTCGGGTTCATGCGCCGGCACATCTCTTTGAGGATCGCCGCGCGCGGGTCGTACACCCGGTAGATGCGGTGGCCGAAGCCCATGAACTTGACCTTTCGCTTGCGCGCGTCGCGCATCCACTGCTCGGCCCTGTCCGCGGTGCCGATGAGCTCCAGCTGCTCGATCACCGCAGCGGGTGCTCCGCCGTGCGCCGGTCCCTTGAGCGCTCCGATGGCGCCGACCAGCGCGGAGATGAGGTCTGACTCGGTCGACGCGATCACGCGGGCGGCAAACGTTGAGGCGTTCATGCCGTGGTCGGCCAGCAGCACGAGATAGGTGTTGAGCGCGCGGACGATCTCCGGGCTCGACTCTTTGCCGTTCAGCATGTAGAGGTAGTTGGCGGCATGGCCCAGCTCGCGCCGCGACTTGATCGGTTCCAGGCCGAGCTGCCTTCGATTGAACATCGCGAGGATCGTCGGGAAGGACGCCGTGGCGCGGATCGCGAGCGGCACGCTGGGTTTCTCGAGCTTGTGCTCTGCGCCCTGAACCGAGACCACGCTGCGGAGGATGTCCATCGGGTCCGTGTCCATGGGCAGGGCGTCCAGCGCGATCGTGGCGGCCTGCGTCAGCGAGCGGTGGCCGGCGAGCTCCAACGACAGCGCCTCGAGCTCGGCGCGCGTCGGGAGGCGGCCCTCCCAGAGCAGGAATGCGACCTCCTCGAAGGACATTTGCTCGGCGAGGTCGGCGATGACGTAGCCCTGGTAGACCAGCCTTCCGTTCTGACCGTCGACCATGGAGATTCCGGTCTGCGATGCGACGATGCCTTCCAGACCCGGGACGTAAGCGCTGGTCATCGCTTGGCGAGTTGCAGGGGTTTCTTCCCGGGCTGAGGCCCGATCCAGCGCGAGGCCGGCCGGATTATGCGCAGGTCGGCGAGTGACTCGAGGACGTGAGCCGTCCACCCCGACACGCGCGAGGTCGCGAACAACGTGGTGAACAGCTCTTTCGGAATGCCCGCCCCGCTCAACACCACCGAGGCCCAGAAGTCGACGTTGGTCGCGTTGGGCCGCTCGGGGTGCGCCTCGTGGAGGATCTTCAAAGCGACCTCCTCGGTTCGCGCCGCGGTCTTGTACAGGTCAGGTGCCGCCGTCTCAGCCATCTCGCGCAGGATCTTTGCGCGCGGGTCATAGGTCCGGTACACGCGGTGGCCGAATCCGGAGAAGCGCTCGTGGCGGGCATGCGCGTCGGCCAGCCATTGCTCCGCGTTCTGCGCGGAACCGATCTTGTCCAGCATGGATCGGGCCGCGAAGGTCGCGCCGCCGTGAGCCGGACCCTTCAGCGCCGCGATCGCCCCGACGACGCACGACGCCAGGTCGCTCCCGGTCGATGCGACCACGCGCGCCGCGAACGTCGAGGCGTTGAGGCCGTGATCGGCGAGCAGGACGAGGTAGGTGTCGACCCAGCGTGCTCGCTCCGTGTCCGGCTCTTTTCCTTCCATCATCCAGAGCAAGTTGGCCGCGTGGCCCAGGTCGTCTCGCGGCTCGACTGGCTCCTTGCCCTGGCGGCGCCGCCACGCGGCGCCGACGATGGTCGGGAAGATCGCGGTCAGGGCGATCGCCTCGTCCAGCGTCGGCTTGGTCAACGACTTCGCCACGCCCTGCGCCGATACCACCGTGCGGAGGACGTCCATCGGATCCGTCTGCGCATCCATCGCCATCAGCGTTCCGCGCGCCGACGGGTTGAGCCTCCGCGCCCCGGCCATCTGCTTCCGCAGCGCTTCGAGCTCTTTTTCGTTCGGCAGGTCGCCGTGCCAAAGCAGGTACGCGACCTCTTCATATGTCGCGACCGGCACGAGGTCCTCGATCAGGTATCCGCCGCGATAGATGAGACGGCCGTTGGCGCCGTCGACTTCGCTGACGGCGGTTTCAGCAGCCACAACACCTTCCAGCCCGGGGCTGAACTCCGCCACTTCGGAAATAAGTGTAGGTGGACCCGTTTGTCGACCGGTCTAGAGTGCGCACCGATGGAGCGGCTCTTGATCCGTGTCACGTCGCTGGTCGCCTTCGCGATCGTGCTGGCGACGGACATCCTGTATATCGGCTTCATTGGGGCGCAAGGGCCGGATTTCCAGCCCTACGTACCGCGCTTCGTCGCGAGCTATCTCGCGGTCATGGCCGCTGTCATCGCCATCGCCCTGCTGCCGCGGCGTGAGATCGTCCAGATCCGCATCCCCATGCGGGCCGCTGCCGCCGGCGGGCTTTTGACATTGGGTTTCCTGGCCGCCTTTTCCATAGGGCTGCCGCTTGTGGTCGCCGGCGTGCTGATGACGGTGGCGCTTAGCCGCACCAGTCGCCAGCCGGGCACCGCCCTGAGGCGGCTCGCCGGCCTTGGCGCCGCGCTGATGGCCATCGGCTTTTTGGTCGCGGGGGTTGAGATCACGGGGAGGTAATCCGCTTGCCGGCTCGGGGTCAGACCATCCCCAGCTCCCAGCGCGCCTCTTCCGACATGCGCTCTGGGGTCCAGACCGGCTCGTAGACGATGTCGACGCCGGCGTCCGCGATCCCCGGCAGCGTCAGCAGGTGGTCGCGCACGTCAGCCATGACGTCCGCGGCCATCGGGCAGCCGAGCGCGGTCAACGTCATCTTCACGTCGATCCGCTCGGGCTTGATCGCGATGTCGTAGACGAGTCCGAGGTCGATGATGTTGACCGGGATCTCGGGGTCGAAGCACTGGCGCAGCACCTCGATCACGTCCTCCGGCTTCACAGTCGCGTCGGGCGCGACCTCGGTCGTGACGGCGGGCTGCTCCGTCACGGCTTCTCCAGTGGAAGACCGGCGTCTTTCCACGCCTTGGTGCCGCCCCGGAAGTTGACGACATCCTTGACCCCGAGCGCCACCGCCATCTCGGATGCAACCGCCGAGCGCTCACCCGCCTGGCAGACGAAGACGGTCTTGTCCTGGAACTTCTGGGCCGTCGGGTTGGCCAGGATGGAATTCAGCACAACGTGCCTCGCTCCGGGCACATGCCCCTTGTTCCACTCCCAGTCCTCTCGGACGTCGACCACGTCGTAGCCGTCGTCGATCAGCTTCTTGACTTCATCCAGCTGCAGATCGCGGAACGAAGTTTCCTGTTGCGTCATACCTATCTATTACTCCTCATCGTCACCGGCCAATCCATAGGCCCCGACCTTCAACACCTTCAGCGAAAGCAGCGCGCACTTGATCCGGGCGGGCGAGATCTCGATCCCGAGCTCGCCCAGGACGTCGTCCTTGTTGATCTTCTTCGCCTCTTCGAGGGGCAATCCCTTCAGGCGCTCTGTGAGCAGCGACGCCGCAGCCTGCGAGATGGCGCAGCCTCGTCCGTGAAACCGGATGTCTTCGATCACGCCTTCGTTGACGCGGAAATCCATCCCAACGACGTCGCCGCAGAGCGGGTTGTCCTCTTCGTGGCTGATGTCGGGGTTCTCGAGGCGACCGTAGTTTCGCGGGTTCTTGTAGTGGTCGAGGATGTACTCGCGATAGAACTGGTCGTCAGCTGTGGCCATCAAGCAAAGATCCTCTGCGCTTCCCCGATGGAGCTTACGAGCCGGTCGACTTCCTCTTTCAACGTGTACACGTAGAAGGAGGCCCGTGCCGTCGCCGGGATTCCGAGCCGGGTCATCAGCGGCATCGCGCAGTGATGCCCGGCCCGCAGGCAGACCTGGTCTCGGTCGGCGATGGTCGCGAGATCGTGCGGGTGGATTCCATCGAGAGAGAACGAGATGACGCCCGCCCGGCGTGAAGGCGGCGGTCCGTAGACCGTCAGTCCCTCCACATCGCTCAGCGCCTCGTACGCGTACTCGGTGATCTCGAGCTCGTGCGCTCGCACGGCGTCCATGCCGAGGCCGCCGAGGTAATCCACCGCGGCGCCAAGGCCGATGACCTCGGCGATCGCCTGCGTTCCCGCCTCGAACTTCCACGGCAGGTCGTGGTACGTGGTGCCTTCGACGCGGACCGCCTTGATCATGTCGCCGCCCGCCATGAAGGGGTCCATCGCCTCGAGCAGCTCGCGCCTCCCGTAAAGGATGCCGGCCCCGGTCGGTCCCAGCATCTTGTGGCCGCTGAAGGCGTAGAAGTCGCAGCCGAGGGCGCGCACGTCGACCGGTTGGTGCGGCGTGCTCTGCGCACCGTCGACGAGCACCGTCGCGCCGGCCTTCTTGGCGGCGGCCACCATGTCGCGCGCGGGGTTGATGGTGCCGAGCGCGTTGCTGACCAGGTTGAACGCCACCAGCTTCGGCCCACGCGCCAGGAGCGCGGCGAGCTGGTCCTGTCGAAGCTCGCCCCTTTCGTCGATGTCGACGTACTCGATCTTCGCGTCCTTCTCGGCGGCGAGGATCTGCCACGGCACGATGTTCGAGTGGTGGTCGAGGATGGTCAGAACGATAAGGTCGCCCGACCTGATGTTCCTGCGGCCCCATGAGTACGCGACGAGGTTGATCGCCTCGGTCGTGCCGCGGGTGTAGATGATCTCCTTGGTCGAGGCCGCGTTGATGAACGCCCTCACCTTCTCGCGAGTCGCCTCGTAGCGGACCGTCGCCTCCTCCGCGATGCGGTAAGCGGCGCGGTGGATGTTGGAGTTGAACTTCTCGAAGTAATCCAGCATCGCCCCGGTCACCTGCTTCGGCCTCTGCGAGGTGTTCGCAGAATCGAGGTAGGCGATGCCCGTCTCGAAGATCGGGAAGTCCTTCCGAATCGCTGCGACGTCGAGGGTTCGGGTCGCCATCGTCATTCAGGCACCTCGACGTAGATGTCCGAGCCTTCCACCCTCACGGGGTAGGTCTGGGCCGGGATCACGGCCGGCAGGCCGGTGACCTTGCCCGTCGCGAGGTTGAACCGCGATCCGTGCTGGGGGCATTCCACGTCCATGCCCCACAGCTCGCCGTCGCAAAGAGAGAACTCCTCGTGGGTGCAGACGTCGTTGAGGGCGTAGAAGTTGCCGTCTTCGGCGTGGGCGAGGCACACCGGAATGTCACCCGCTTCAACTCGCTTCATCGTCTCGCCAGGAAGGTCGTCGACCGAGGCGACACGGTAGCTAGCCAATGCGGGACTCCAGCTCCGCTTCGACCAGCTTGCGCGCGTGCTCGAACGGGATGCGGTCGAGCACATCGCCGAAGAAGCCCTGGATGAGCATCCGCTTCGCGGTCGGCTCGGGGATGCCGCGCGAGCGCAGGTAGAAGAGGTGCTCCGGGTCGACCGGACCCACCGTAGCGCCGTGCGTGCAGCGAACGTCGTTGTTGTCGATCTCGAGCATCGGGATGGAGGTCGCCTTGGCCTTGTCCGAGAGGACGAGGTTGCGGTTGGCCTGGTAGGCGTCGGACCGAGCGGCATGCTTCTCGATCTTGATCAGCCCGGCGTACACCGCGCGCGACACGTCCTGCAGCGCGCCTTTGAAGAGCAGGTCGGAGCGCGTGTTCCCGACGCGGTGATCCTGCAGGGTGTGGAAGTCGAAGAACTGTTCGCCGGACGCGAAGTAGATCGCCTTGAGCTCGGCGTTCGAGCCCTCGCCCGCAAGCGATGCCTCGACACGCGTCTTCGAGAACTTGCCGCCGAGCGTGACGTTGAAGAGCCGTAGGGTCGAGTCCTTCTGCAGCTCGGCGCGCTGGTCGGCGAAGTGCCAGACGTTCCGGCCCCATTTCTGGACCGCGACGTAGCCGACCTGCGAGCCATCACCCAGGAAGATCTCGGTCGAGCCGCTGCGATAGCCGGTCTCAGAGTCGTTTTCGGCGATGTATTCGTCGAGGTAGTTGAACTGTGTGTTCTTGCCGGCGACGATCAGCGTATGCGGCAAGACGCTGGTCCCGCCTTCATGCGAAAAGTGCTGGCCCAGGATGGGGGTGTCGATCACCACGCCGTCCGGCACATAAAGAAAGGTCCCGCCGGTGAAGAACGCCGCGTGCAGCGCGGTGAATCGATCGCGGTCGGCGCGGACCAAAGAGAACAGGCGCGGTTCGACCAGCTCGGGGTGATCCTTGGCGGCCTGGCGCAGGGGTTTGAGGATCACACCCTTAGGCAGCGCAGACGGAAGGACAAGCTTCTGGCCGTCCAGGTGCTCGAGCTTCGAGAACTGGCTCGGGTCGAACCGGCTGACGTCGGTGCGCCGCCACTCCTCATCGGTCTTGCTCGGGACGGGCAGGCCTTCGAAGCTGTGCAGCGCGCTTTGCCTGCGCGCGCGCAGCCAGTCGGGCTCCCCCTGGAGCACCCCCAGGGATTCGGCGGTGAATCCCATCGCTACCCTACCGAGCCCTCCATCTCGAGCTGGATGAGGCGGTTCAGCTCCACCGCGTACTCCAGCGGGAGCTCCTTGGTGAACGGCTCGATGAAGCCGTTGACGATCATCGTCTCTGCCTCATTGCGCGTTATGCCGCGGCTCATCAGGTAGAAGAGCTGCTCGTCCGAGACCTTGCTCACAGTCGCCTCGTGGCCCAGGGTCACGTTCTCGGCGTCGACGTCGTTGTAGGGATACGTGTCCGAGCGCGACTCGTCGTCGAGCAGCAGCGCGTCGCACTTGACGAACGACTTGCAGTTGTTGGCGCCGGGATAGATCTTGATGTGGCCGCGATATGAGGTCCGGCCGCCGCCCTTGGAGATCGACTTCGAGGTGATGGTCGACGTCGTATTCGGCGCGACGTGGATCATCTTGCCGCCTGCGTCCTGGTGCTGGCCCTTGCCCGCAAACGCGACCGAGAGCACGTCGCCCTTGGCGCCCGGCTCCATCAGGTAGACGCTCGGGTACTTCATCGTGATCTGCGAACCGAGGTTGCCGTCGACCCACTCCATCGTCGCGTCGGCGTAAGCCATCGCGCGCTTGGTCACCAGGTTGAACACGTTGGTCGACCAGTTCTGAATCGTCGTGTAGCGGCAGCGCGCGTTCTTCTTCACGATGATCTCGACCACCGCGCTGTGCAGCGAGTCCGTGGTGTAGATGGGGGCGGTGCAGCCCTCGATGTAGTGCACAAACGATCCCTCGTCGCAGATGATCAGCGTCCGCTCGAACTGGCCCATGTTCTCGGCGTTGATCCGGAAGTAGGCCTGGAGCGGGATGTCCACGCGAACGCCCTTTGGCACGTAGATGAACGACCCGCCCGACCACACCGCAGTGTTCAGCGCCGAGAACTTGTTGTCCGCCGGCGGGATCACCGTTCCGAAGTACTCCTTGAAGAGCTCAGGGTGGTCGCGAAGAGCTGAATCGGTGTCCGTGAAGATGACGCCCTTCTTCGTCAGCTCTTCCTGCAGCGAGTGGTAGACGACCTCCGACTCGTACTGCGCTGAAACGCCGGCGAGGAACTTGCGCTCCGCCTCGGGGACGCCGAGCCGGTCGTATGTCGCCTTGATGTCAGGCGGGAGCTCCTCCCAGGTCTTCGACTGCTTGTCCGAAGCCTTGAGGTAGTAAAAGATGTTCTCGAAGTCGATGACGGAGAGGTCGGCGCCCCACCTGGGCATCGGCTTCTTGCGGAAGATCTCCAGCGAGCGCAGGCGCATCTTCGTCATCCACTCGGGCTCCTGCTTCATCCACGAGATCTCTTTGACGATCTCGGGGTTCAAGCCTCGCTTGGCCTTGAAGACGTACTCCTCGGGCACGAAGAAGCCGTACTTCTCCTTGTAATCGGTGCCGACTTCAACTTTCGGTACGGTGGCCATCAGGCAACCTCCTTCGGCTCTGCTTCAGCGCCCCACTCCGAGTAACCGGTCTTCTCGAGGCTGGCCGCAACCTCTGGCCCGCCGGACAGCACAAACTTCCCGTCGACGAGCACATGCACGAAGTCGGGCTTGATGAACTCGAGGACCCGCGTGTAATGCGTGATGATCAGGATGCCGAGCTCCGGTCCGCGCATGCGGTTCACCG
>VBEF01000094.1 GCA_005881275.1 Chloroflexota bacterium | reverse complement strand
TGACCGTCACGCTCGCGCTCGCGTTCCCCGGATTGAGCAGGTGGATGTTGTCGTTGACCATTCCCGCCGATGCCTTGTCGTACCAGTTGATGTAGCTCGTCGTTGCGGCCCTGGCCGCAATCAGCGCCGGGACCTCGTTGAACGACGAGTAGTACTGCACGCGCTGCGAGGCGAGCACCGGCTGGGTCGCGGTCACGGTGACCGGCCCGCCGATCGTGCCCTGCGGGAACGAGACGTAGGTCTCCGCGCCCGGACCGACGCTGACCGACCGCGGCGCCGCGCCCGCCAGGCTCACCGTCACGTTGGTGCTGGTGGTGCCCGGGTTGAGCAGGTGGATGTTGTCGTTGGACATGCCCGGCGAGGCCTTGTCGTACCAGTTGAAGTAGCTCGTCGCGCTCGCCTGGGCCGGGTTGAGCGCCCAGACCTCGTTGAAGGTCTGGTTGTACTGCACGCGCTGCGAAGCGAGCACCGGCTGGGTCGAGCTCACCGTGACAGGGCCGCCGATCGTGCCCTGCGGGAACGTCGCGTAAGCCTCGGCGCCGGGAGCGACGCTGAGCAGCTGCGAGACCGCCCCCGACAGCTGGATGGTAACGTCAGCCGCCGTGCTCCCCGGGTTGAGGACGTGGATGTTGTCGTTCAGCATGCCCGGCGAGGCCTTGTCGAACCAGTTGAAGAAGCTCTTGGTCGACGCCTGCGCCGCGCTCGCCGACCAGACCTCGTTGAAGGATTGATTGAACTGCACGCGCTGCGAGGCCAGGACACCAGCGCCGGTCATGACCCTGACAACCACCGGCCCCCCGATGCTGCCGTTCCTGAATTTGACGTGCGTCGACTGCCCGGCGCCGAGGCTGTACGGGATCGCCTGGGAGCCAAGCAGGACGCAACCAATGCTCCGACTCGAGCCGGTGTTCAGCAGGTGGATGTTGTCGCCGTCCATGCCGGGCGTCGCCGTGTCGAACCACGCGAAGTAGCTTGTCGCCACCGGCGTGGCGGTTGGGCTGCATGCTCCCGCCACAACTGGATTCGAAGTCGCCGAGTCCTGGCCATCGGCATTTGTCACTGTCACGGTGAAGGTGTACGTCGTGCCGACCTTCAGGCCTGTGAAGCTGGCTGAAGTCGCGTTCGCGGGCAGGGTCTGTGTCATGCCGCCCGGCTGAGCCACCACCGTATAGCCCGTGATCGGCACGGCTGAGGCACGGCATGTCCGGGCCGGCGTCCACGTCACCGTCGCGGTGGTGTCGGGGCTCGAGGCCCTCGGGTCGGGCATCAAGCGCGGCGGGCTTGGCAGGGTGGCAGCGTCAGCCTGCGCCTGCTGCATGTAGTACGCCCAATTCCAGTAAGGCCCCGGATCGCTGTGGTGATCGACCCCTCCGTATAGGCCGGGGTTGTTGGGGTCAGGCACCTCGTTGTGACCGATCACGTGCGTCCGGTCCAGCGGAACGCCCCACCGTGAGCAGATGGAGGCGGCTATGCGGGCGCTCGCGTCGTACTCGGCGGTCGTGTACAGACCGGGCGTCCAGGCGAAACCCTCGTGCTCGATGCCGATCGCGCGCGTGTTGTAGTCCCAGTTCCCGGCATGCCACGCGATGTCGTGCTCGCGCACCATCTGCGTCACGTCTCCGCCGTAGGAGACGACGTAGTGTGCGGACGCTTCGAACCCAGGTCGTTGGAACACCTGAATGGCACTTCCGTAGCTGCCCTCGATGTCGTGGATGATGATCATGTCGACCGGATAGTCGTGACCCCGGTTGGCGACGGAAAAGTTTCCCGGGTCAGCGGCGACCCAGCAGGCGGGCGGACCGAAGTCGGGGCTGGTTGCCGCGCACGTCGCGGCGGCTGCCGCGGCGCCAACGTTGGGGGCGATACCAACTGCTAGGGACGCGCTCGTTGCGGGCGCCAGCGTGACGCTCTCCCCCGTGCTCAACGTCCTGTTCGCGCCGGTCCGGAGAACGGCGTAGATCTCGTCTGCGACGTACGGCCCTTGCGTGGTCGCGACCGCATTCGACCACGACGCAAGATCGCTCCCCGACGTGTGGTAGTGCGCGAGCAGACTTGCGCCGGCCTCGAGGTTGGCTGTCAGATCAGTCGATATCGCGGATGCGGCGTGACCGCTGAGCGATATCGCAAGCGACATCTGGTCCGGTGTCACATTCATCGGGCCCACGCCACCGCTGAGCGAGGCGGTGTTGATCCATTCCCAACGAGTGTTCACGTAGGCGGTCGCTTCGATCAACGACAGGGGCACGTGCGTCGACTGCGCCGCAGCCTGCGCCGCCGTGACAAAAGCCGGCGCGGCCGGGCCGGCGGCCTGGACGGCAAACGTTTGAAGAAGGATCGGCATCAGCAGAATCGCCCGCGACGCCCCCCACGCCAACATTCGAAGTCAGGCTCAGCCCGAAGGGATCTCGTTGAACGTCTGGTAGTACTGGACGCGTTGTGACGCGAGCACAGGCTGGTCCGAGCTGATGGTCACCGGCCCGCCGATCGTGCCTGACGGAAAGGTGACGTAGACCTCGGCGCCCGGTGCGACGGCGACGACCTGCGCCGCCGCGCCCGGCAGGCTGACCGTCACGGTCGCGCTCGCGTTCCCCGGGTTGAGC
>VBEF01000093.1 GCA_005881275.1 Chloroflexota bacterium | reverse complement strand
CGCGGTCACGGTGACCGGCCCGCCGATCGTGCCCTGCGGGAACGAGACGTAGGTCTCCGCGCCCGGACCGACGCTGACCGACCGCGGCGCTGCGCCCGCCAGGCTCACCGTCACATCGGCGCTCGTGGTCCCCGGGTTGAGCAGGTGGACGTTGTCGTTCAACATCCCCGGCGAAGCCTTGTCGTACCAGTTGAAGTAGCTCGTCGCGCTCGCCTGGGCAGGGTTGAGGGCCCAGACCTCGTTGAAGGTCTGGTTGTACTGCACGCGCTGGGCGGCAAGCACCGGCTGGCTCGAGGTCACCTTGACAGGGCCGCCGATCGAGCCCGCCGGGAACGTCGCGTAGGCCTCGGCGCCGGGAGCGACGCTCAACAGCTGCGAGACGGCCCCTGACAGCTCGACGGTGACGTCGGCCGCCGTGCCCCCCGGGTTGAGGACGTGGATGTTGTCGTTCAGCATGCCCCGCGTCGCCTTGTCGAACCAGTTGAAGTAGCTGGTCGTCGCCGCCTGCGCCGCGCTCGCGGCCCAGACCTCGTTGAAGGATTGATTGAACTGCACGCGCTGCGAGGCCAGCACGGCGGGCCCCGACGTTACTGTCACGACGACCGGGCCGCCGATCGTGCCGGCGGGCATCGTCACGTACATCTCCTGGCCGGCGCTCGCGGTCCACGGAGCCACGGCCTTGCCGCTCACCATCACGCAGCCGGTGCTCGCCGTCGCACCGGAGTTGAGGATGTGGACGTTGTCGCCGAGCACGCCGGGTGAGGCCTTGTCGTACCAGTTGAGGTAGCTGGTCGCGACCGTGGCCGCGACCGGAATGACGAAGTCCGTGGTCCGCCCCACTCCCGGCCCGGTGCTGTTGATGCCCTGGACCGTGAACGTGTAGGCGGTGCCGGCGGTCAGGCCCGTGAAGGTCGCGAAGGTCGCGTTGCCCGGGACGGTGAGGGTGGCTCCGCCGGGGCTGGCCGTCACCTGGTAGCTGGTGATCGGTCCCCCTGCGGTCGGCGCCCCCGTCCAGCTGACAGACGCCGATGCGCTGCCCGCGCAAGCGGCGAGGTCGCCGACAAGGCCGGGGATCGTCGTGAAATGCGTGACCAACGCATTCCAGAGCTCGGGCGCCCCTCCGCCGTAGTCGAGGGTGAAGATGCCCACCCCGCGCAGGTCGAACCTGTTGACGGCGTCGTACTTGTAGCTGAGCGAAACCGAGTCGTCGAAATATTGCTCGCGGTTGCAGCTCCAGTCCGAGTCGTACCAGGTGTCCCACTCGCCGACCCCCTCCTGGGGATCACGGTGGGAAGAGAAGTTGGAGACGCCGGACTGCGACCGGATGGTGGAGGCATAGAGGTAGGTCGTGTGGACGTAATTGCTGACCAGGGCCTGATGTGCATCGGTCAGGTTTCCGACACAACCGCGGCTGCCGTAGTACGGCTGGCCCAGGATGACCTTGCTCGACGGGACGCGCGCCGTGTACTGGGACATCGACTTGGTGACGTTGAAGCGGTAGGTGTTCAGCGGCGACACGGGGCTGAAGCAGTAAGACGTGCAGTTGAGCGGGGCCTCGTTGTAGTTGGCCCAATCCATGTCGTAGGCCATGACAAAGAAGGCGTCGACGTACGGCGCCAAACCGGTGACGTCGAAGAACCCGGTGTTGTCTTCGGCTGAACCAGAGAAGGAGTCGATCGCGAGATAGGCGCCGGCCGGCATCGCCGCGCGCAAATTCTTCGTAAACGCGGTGAGCTGGTCTCGTGTCGTCAGCCCGTTGGGGCACACGATGTTGCTCGCCTCGTAGTTGATGTTGATGCCGTCCAGGCCGCTTCCGGTCGACTCGCCAACGATCTCCCCGATCGTGTGTCCGGCGTTGACATCGGTCAGGCCCTGACACACGTATGTGTCGCCGTGAAGATTTACGGAAACGATGACCCTCGTGCCCGCGGCGTGTGCCGCGCTGACGAATGAGGCCATGGTCGGGGAGTGATAGATGTTCCAGCTGTTGTCCCTGACCAGGGCTCCGTCTCCGCTGTTCACGTGCAGGGCGAAGTACGCGACCGTGCTCAACAGGCTGAAGTTCCACGTTCTGTACCCCACGCTGGAGCTACCCAGGTTGTTGTCGTTGACGAACCCGAACACCTCGCGCTGGAGTGGCGCATTCGCCATCACAGCCGGGGCCGGCGCTGCGCCTTGAGCTGTGTTGACCAGCGAGGTATGTGATGAGGGCTTCAGGGAATCGGCCGCGATTGGCGCGAGCAGTGCAACAGCCGCCAAGACGACCAAGACCACGAGCGCCGTGGTGAGTCGGTTCATGAACCTTTGCAATGAGCCGCGGGACACTCTAACAAACAAGTCTCCGAACCCAACCTTGCAGTTCAACGGGCGCCTGTGTTAAAGCCTGCGGCCCCTCAGATAGAGCTAGCCTGCACAGATCTCGTTGAACGTCTGGTAGTACTGGACCCGCTGCCAGGCCAGGATCGGCGC
>VBEF01000069.1 GCA_005881275.1 Chloroflexota bacterium | reverse complement strand
CGGGCGGCGGCCGTGGCCATGGAGGGCGCGCACATCACGTTTGTCGCGCGGCATCCCGATGATGCCGACGTGCCGGGCGAGGTTGTGCGCTGGGACGATCCCTCTGTAGCGACGCTAACGCGCTCGAGCGATCTGCTCGTCAACGCCACCCCGCTCGGCCGCCGCGAAGAGATGCCGTTGCGGCCGGCCGCCCTGCCGCGCGAGGGCGCGGTGCTCGACCTCGTCTACGTCACCGGCGGAACGCCGCTCGTGCGCAAGGCGCGCGCGCTTGGCCTCAAGGCGGTGGACGGGTGGGAGGTCCTCCTGGCGCAGGGCGCAATCTCTTTTCTCCTCTGGACCGGACGCAGCGCGCCACTCGCCGCGATGCGCGAGACTCTCCAGCCGTGAGATCGCCCGGACGCCGAGGCTTCGCCGTGCGTCCGCGGGGGCCCCTTAAGTGAGCACGTACCTGGTCGGTCTGCTGTGGGCGGTGGTGGGCGCCGCGGGCGGATGGCTGGTCAGGTGGGGGTCGGTGAAGCTCGCGCGGCTCGAGGGGCTGGAGCCCGGCAGCAGGTGGTGGCAGGTGTACGGGCCCCCGGTGCTGTCCGGCGTCGTGTTCGCCGTCTATGGCTACGAGATCACCTCTCTGCCGCTGCTGCTCGTGCGAAGCATTTTCGTGTTGGAGCTCATCCAGGTGATCTTCTTCGACTTTGAGCACCACCTCATCCTCGATCGCGTGATGTTTCCCGCCATGCTCCTGGCGTTTCTCGTCACGCTTTCACCGCTGATCAGCAGCCGCCTTGGTCTCTGGCAGCAGCCGTGGTATGCGGGAATCGGGATGGGCGTCGCGGCCGGCTTGCTGTTTCTGCTCCTGGGCCTGGCCGGGTCGGCGCTGTTCCGGGCCGAAGCCCTGGGGTTCGGCGACGTGAAGCTCGCGCTGTTCCTGGGCCTTCTGCTCGGCTGGCCCTACACGTTCACCGCGCTGTTCTACGGCGTCTTGCTGGCCACCGCGGGCGCGATCGCGTACATCGTGACGCACCGTTCGATGAAGGGCACGATCGCCTATGGACCTTACCTGGCGGCTGGGGCGCTGTTCGTCCTTCTGCGAATGCCCTGAGCCTGAGTCATGGACAATAGGCGGCCATGAGCAAGCTCCTGCCCGGTGAAAACCTCGTCTTGAAGGACCACCCGCACTGGATCACGGTGGTCAAGACGGTGCCCATTCCGATCGTGTTGGTGATCCTCGTGTTGTGGGCGGACTTCACGGTTCTGCTCGACAACTACGGCCTGCTGCCCATCCCAAACTTCCGGACCTTTCTCGCCCTCGCAGCCATCGCGTTCGCGCTCCTATGGTTCATTGTGGTGTGGATCCGCTGGCAGTCGATCAGCTACACGCTGACCGATCAGCGGATCAAGATCGAGTCGGGCGTCTTCGGCCGGCAGGAGAAGATCATCCCGATCGACCGCGTGCAGGACTGCACCACGAATCAGTCGTTGGTCGGTCGCCTCCTGGGCTACGGTCGGGTGGAGGTCGACGCGGCGGGAGCGCAGGGAGCCGAGGTGCTCGACCACCTGCCCCAACCCGGAGACTTCCGCGACCAGGTCTTCGTCCAGTCCGAGAAGCGGCGCGGCGGCGCGCTTCCTGCGGTTCCGTCGGCGACGCCTGTGCCGGCCAATCCCAGCGGCGTCTAACACCGGCTCGCATCGACCCCTGGTCCTGCTCGGCTTCATGGGCTCGGGCAAGACGTTGGTGGGCGCGCTTGTGGCGCAGCGAACTCGCTCCGCTTTTTTCGACCTCGACCACCTTGTCGAGGACAGGGCAGGCTTGTCCGTGGCCGAGATCTTCGCGACGCACAGCGAGGAGGCGTTTCGTGCTTTCGAAAAGGAGATCCTGCCCGGGCTGCTCCAACCCGGAGCGGTGGTGGCGCTCGGAGGCGGTGTTGTGATGGATGACGAGAACTGGCGTCTGATCGCTGAGCATGCGACCACCGTTTATCTCGAAGTACCCTTCGAGACGATCTGGCAACGCATCCACCATCTGCCGGGACGGCCCTTGATCGCGAACCGCACCGCGTCCGAGGTCGAAGAGTTGTTTGAGCGCCGTCGCGCGCGCTACGAGCAGGCCGATCACACCGTGGACGGAACGCGCGAACCGGGCGTGGTCGCTGACGAGGTCCTGAAACTTTGGTCCGACTGATCCTCGACTCGTCCACGGGGGGCTATCCCGTCCTCATCGGGACCAACCTGCAACGCGAGCTGCGCAACGTCGTCAGCCGCCTCGATCCGACCGGGGCCGCGATCATCACCGACACCAATGTCAGGCCGCACGCGGTGAAGGTAGCCAAGGCGATCAAACGAGCCGGCCTCAAGACGTCCATCCATGCCATCCCGGCCAGCGAGCGCTCGAAGTCCATGACGCAGCTGGGGACCGTGTTGTCCTTTCTGGAGCGGCAGCACATCGACCGTGGCGGTTGCGTCATCGCCGTCGGGGGAGGCACCGTCGGCGACCTCGCCGGCCTGGCGGCAGCGATCTGGCAGCGTGGCGTCCGGTTGATTGCTGTGCCCACGACGCTCCTGGCCATGGTGGACTCGAGCATCGGCGGCAAGACCGGGGTCAACGGCCTGCGGTCGAAGAACGCGATCGGGGCCTTCTGGCAGCCATCGGCCGTGCTCGCCGACCTCGCGACGCTCGAGTCGCTTCCGGTGCCGAACTACCGGGACGCTTTCGCCGAGGTTGTAAAGTACGCCGTCGCCATGGACAAAGGCCTGTTCGACATGCTGCAGCGAAACGGTCCGCGTCTGGTCGAGCGCGACGCGGCGATGCTCGAACGCGTCGTCTTTCGGTGCGTTGCCGCCAAGGCGTTGATCGTGGCCAAGGACGAGCGCGACCGCGGTCCACGCGCGATCCTCAACTACGGCCACACCGCCGGCCACGCGCTCGAGGCCGCGACCGCGTTCCGTGTCACCCACGGCCGGGCCGTCGCCTTCGGCATGCGCGTCGCCGCACGCGTCGCCCTCGCCCTTGATCTGTGCAGCAAGCGCACAGTGGATTCGCAGGACGAGCTCCTCCGAGCCTTCGGTCTGCCGGACAAGCCCCCGCACGCCGACCCGAAGCGAGTGCTCGCCGCCATGGCGGTGGACAAGAAGGCGCGCCGTGGCAAGGTCGCCTGGGTCATGCCGCGACGCATCGGCCACGCCGAGATCGGCCACACCGTGCCCGGCGCCGTGGTCCGCAGGGTCCTTACAAGGTCCCTGACGTGAAGCGAGTGGTGGTCGTCCATGGACCGAACCTCAACCTCCTCGGCAAGCGCGAGCCGCACATCTACGGCACCCGGTCGCTGGACGATCTCAACAAGGTGGTGCGCGATAAAGCCGGCAAGCTCGGCCTCGAGGTCAGCGTCTTCCAGAGCAACCACGAAGGTGAGCTCATCGACTTCCTCCAGAAGGAGGCCCCCGGCTCGGTGGGCGTCGTGATCAACCCGGGCGCTTTCTCGCACTCCTCGCTCGCACTGTTCGATTGCCTGCAGGCTCTCGCGCTGCCGGTTGTGGAAGTCCACCTCTCGAACATCCACGCGCGCGAGGAGTTCAGGTCCAAAAGCGTGACCGCGCGGGCGGCGCGGGGCGTGATTACAGGGCTTGGATTTGTGGGATATGAGCTGGCGCTGGAGTTTCTGGCCACAGAGAAATGATTTCAACCAACGACTTTCGCAACGGGACGATGTTCGAGATGGACGGACAGCTGCTGTCCATCGTGAGCGTGGAGCACATAAAGCTGGCCCGCGCGGGCGCGGTGATCAAGGCCAAGCTGCGCAACGTGCTCACCGGCTCGATCTTTGAGCAGAGCTTCCGCAGCGGGGACAAGTACCGCACGGTCCGCATCGACAGCACGGAGGCGACGTACTCCTATTCGGACGGCACACATCACTACTTCATGGACACGAAGACCTATGACCAGGTCCCCGTCGACGAGGACATGCTCGAGTCCGTGCTGCCTCTTTTGAAGGAGGGGAAAGGCGACACCGTGTCGGGCGCAACCAAACCGGCCAGACTCGAGACCGGGACGACGATTCATGTCCCGCTGTTCATCCAGTCCGGCGACATGATCCGGGTCGACACGCGAGACCATTCATACGTCGAGCGCGCCTAAACCGGTTCAAGACCGGCGACGGTGCAGCACGAGGCGTAGGATCAGTCGGTTATGAGTGAGAACGGCTCGCTGGGAGCGGTCCGAGTAGCCAATGAGGTGATCGCGAGCATCGCAGCGTTGGCCGCTTGCGAAGTAGAAGGTGTGGATGGCATGGACGAGACCGCGGCCCGCCACTTCGGCGATTGGGTTCGCCGCCAGGGGGCGCATCGCGGCGTCCGTGTGCACATCGAGGGCGATCGTTCCATCCATCTCGAGGTGTTCATAACGGTCGACTCCGAGGCCAAGCTGGCGGACGTCGCCGCGGCGGTCCAGGCCAACGTCGTCGAGGCAACCGAGCGAATGCTTGGGCTGGAGGTCGGTGAGGTGAACGTCTTCGTATCGAGCGTCGCCTTCGCCAGCTGACACCGGGTGGGTAAGCGCCACCAGGCGAGGGAGCTGGCGCTGAAAGTTCTCTTCCAGCTCGAAGGCACCGGCGATGACACCGAAGAAGTGCTCCGCTACCACGCCCTGGAGAGCGGAGTCGGCGACGACACGGCGAACTTCGCGCGGCAGCTCGTCGACGGTGTCCTGGCGAACCGGGAGAAGCTTGACGCCATCATGAGCGAGGCCTCGGAGCACTGGAAGCTCGACCAGATGGCGAAGGTCGATCGCATCATCTTGCGAATCGCTGTGTACGAGATCGCGATCGACCGCAAGGTACCGACCAAGGCGGCGATCAACGAGTCGATCGAGCTGGCCAAGACGTTTTCGGGCGATGAAGCGGGTCGGTTCGTCAACGGCATCCTCGGCAAGGTGGCTGCCACCGCGACTTGAGCGAGGTTCGTGAGCTCGACGATCTGCTCGCCGAACTCGAGGCCAACATTGGCAAGCTGGCCGAAGGGACCGCGCCTCTCGATGAGCTGGTCACGACGCACCAGCGTGCGGTCCGGCTGCTCGACGAGGCCAAGGCTCGCCTCGCGCAGCTGAAGGCGCGCACCGACGAAACGGCTAAATTGCTCGCGCAGTGAGGTTCCTACTCGCGCCGCTGGTGGCCTGGACGATCGCCCAGGCGGCCAAGGTTCTGCTCACGTCGATTCGCCAGCGCCGCCTTAACCTGAGGGTGTTGGCCGAGACCGGCGGCATGCCCAGCAGCCACAGTGCAATCGTCATGGGCCTGACGACCGCGATCGGTAAATATTCGGGGCTCGGCTCTGCCGCCTTCGCAATCGCCCTTATCTTCACGTTCGTGGTCATGTACGACGCGGCCGGCCTGCGCCGAGCGGCCGGCCGTCAGGCTGAGGTCCTGAACCGGCTGGTCGAGGACCTGGTCCACATGCGCGGCGTGCAGGAGGCGCGGCTCCGCGAGCTCCTGGGACACACGCCGTTCGAGGTCCTCGTCGGAGCCGTGATCGGTCTCGCCGTCGGGCTGATCCTCTAGATAGTGCGGCTCGACGTGCTGGTGACGAAGAGCGGTCTGGCCGAGTCGCGGGCAAGGGCGCAAGCGCTGATCCTGGCGGGCAAGGTTCGTGTCGCGGGTGAGACCGTGCGCAGCCCGGACCGCACTGTCAGCGAAGACGCGCCGATCGCCGTTGACGCCCAACCGGGCTACGCCAGTCGGGGCGCCCTCAAGCTCGCCCCCGCGCTCGAACGCTTCGGTGTCGATCCGAGTGGAAGGATCTGCGCCGACATCGGCGCATCGACGGGAGGCTTCACGGATGTTCTGCTGCGTCGCGGAGCGGCGAAGGTCTACGCCATCGACGTCGGTCGCGGCCTGCTGCACTGGCGCCTTCGACAGGACGCGCGCGTCGTCGTCATCGAGCGCATCAACGCCCGCGACCTCGAATCCTTTCCCGAGCCGGTGAGCCTGGTTGTGATCGACGTGTCGTTCATCAGCCTCGAGAAGGTACTTCCAGCAGTGCGGCACGCGGCACCAGAGGCAGAAGTCGTGGCTCTGTTCAAGCCGCAGTTCGAGGTTGGGCGGTCGGAGGTGGGGAAGGGAGGCATCGTGCGCGACCCCGCGGCGGTCGAGGCTGCGCTGTCTCGTTTCCGCGATTCAGCTCGCGACATCGGTTATGCGGTCGAGGCCGAGGCTCTGTCTGAGGTGGCCGGCGCTGAGGGCAATCGCGAGATCTTCGTCCACCTGGAGCCGGCGAGATCGTGAAGGTCTGTCTCATCCGGGGCTCAGGTGTCGAGCAGGACGAGGTCGACGCCGTGTTTCATGCGATGAGGGCACGGCAGGTCGAGGCCGTCGAGCTGAAACGCGACGCGAAACCTGAGACGGCCGCCGACCTCTTGAACGACGCCGACCTCATCCTCACGCTGGGCGGCGACGGAACTTTTCTGGCCGGCGCACGGGTCGCCGCCCCGCGGGACATTCCGCTCCTGGGCGTCAACCACGGCCACCTGGGGTTCCTGACGGAGATCGAAGCGGAGGCGATGGATGGCGGCCTGAGCCGATACTTCGATGGCTCGTACCGGATCGAAGAACGCACCATGCTCCACGTCACGCTTGTGCGGAATGGCCGCACCATGGTGCAGGAGATCGGCCTCAACGAGGTCGTGGTCGACCATTCAGGCGAAACGCACATCCTCCGCCTCGAGATCGATGTTGGGGGACAGCGCGTCGGCGTGATCGACGCGGACGGCGCCATCGTGGCGACCGCCAGCGGGTCGACCGCGTATGCGCTGGCCAGCGGCGGACCGATCCTCGAGCCCACCCTGGAGGACCTCGTCCTGGTGCCCATGAGCCCTTTCGCCCTCACAGTCCGGCCCATCGTGTTCGCGCCGGGCCAGGACATCAGCCTGAGCGTTGTGCGAGGACCGGCGGAGATGCGCGTCGACGGCCAGGGAGGACATGAGGTGGCGATCGGCGACATTGTCAGATGTGGATCGCACGCGAAGCGCCTGAAGGTGGTCCGGTTCAGCCCGCCGGAGAGCTTTTACCAGCGGCTGGCCGACAAGCTGGGTTGGGGCCGGCCCCTGGTCCCCAAGAAGTAAGGTGCTGAAGCAGTTGAAGGTGCGCGACCTGGCCCTGGTCGCGGAATCGACCGTGCGCTTCGGACCGGGTCTGAACCTGCTCACGGGCGAGACGGGCAGCGGCAAGTCGCTGATCATCGACGGGCTCGGACTCGCACTCGGCGCTCGAGCCTCAACCGACCAGGTGCGTCACGGCGCCGAACGAGCGGTCGTGGAAGCGGTGTTCGATTCCGTCGTCTTGCTGCGCGAGATCGGCAAACGCGGCGCCGCCCGGATCGATGGTCGGCCGGCCGCTCCAGGTCAGCTGCGCGAGATCGCCGACAGGCTTGTCGCGCTCCACGGCCAGCACGAGCACCACGCGCTGCTCGACAGCGAGACCCAGACGGAGCTGCTCGACGCGTACGGAGGCACGCTGGAGCTGCGCTCGGGCGTCGCCATTGCGCACACCGCCTGGGTCGCGGCATCGACCGCTTTGCTTGATCTCGAGCAGCTGCGGGCGCGGGGCAACCGCGAGCAGGAGTACCTGCGGTGGCAGCTCGATGAGCTGCGCCGCGCCGACCCCATTCCGGGGGAGGATGAGGACCTCGCGGCGGAGCGCACCGCCGTGCGGCACGCCGCGCGCCTTGCCGAGCTCGGGCAGCAGGCGACGGACGCCCTTCACGAAGAGGGGCTTGCGCGGGCCGCCGCGGCGATCAGCTTGGCGGCCGCGCTCGACCCTCGCCTCGCGGACCAGGCCTCGCGCCTGGAGGGGCTCGCGGACGAGATGTCCGACGTTGCCGCGTCGGTGAGGCGCTACGTCGAGCTTCTCGATTCGGACCCCGCCCGGTTGGAGGCTATCGAGTCGCGCCTGGCGGTGCTGGAGGGCATCAAGCGCAAGCACGGCGGGTCGATCGAGTCGGCCGTGCGTGAGCGGCAGCGCCTCGAGACACAGCTTGGGGCGACCGCGGACATTGAGTCGGCGCTCGCGGCGGCCGAGGCGGAGAAGATCAAACGCCGCAAGGACCTTGATGCCGTCGCGGCGCGTCTGACCAAAGCCCGCCGCGCCGCCGCCGCGCGGATGGAGAAGGCTGTCGCGGCTGAGCTGCAAGGCCTGCGTCTCGAAGGCGCGCGTTTCGAGGTTGCGTTGCGGCAGCTTGCGGATGTGGGGGCAACAGGGGCCGAAGATGTCGAGATGTTGTTCTTGGCCAACCCCGGCGAGCCAATCGCCCCGCTCGCCAAGGTAGCGTCGGGCGGCGAGCTTGCTCGAGTCATGCTGGCGATCAAGACCGTCGGCGCGGGCGCGGATCGCATTCCGACACTCGTCTTTGACGAGGTCGACGCGGGCATCGGGGGCGAAGCCGCGATCCAGGTTGGTCTGCGATTGAAGATGCTCGGCGCGCGTCATCAGGTGCTCGTCGTCACACACCTGGCTCAGATCGCGTCGTTTGCGGACCATCACCTGGTGGTGGAGAAGGCTCCGGGTCGGGACGGCCGCAACGTCGTGACCGTGCGCGAGCTGGCCACCGAAGAAGACAAGGCCCGCGAGCTTGCGCGCATGATGAGCGGCGGCATCACGGCGAAGGCAGTGGCGCGCGCGCACGAGCTCCTCGAAGAAGCCGGGAGGCCCGTAAGGTAGCCTTACGCCTCGTGGAATCGCCGGTCATTGGGCCCACCAATAGACTCGACGTGACGACCTCAGTCTTCGAAGGTCCGCTGGAGCTGCTTCTCGCGTTGGTCGAGCGGGAAGAGGTCGACATCTTCAAGGTGTCGCTCGCCAAAGTGACAGATGCGTATCTCGCCGAGGTTGCCTCGCGCGAGATTCCGAACCCGGAGGAGATGGCCGAGTTTCTGTGGATGGCGGCCCGCCTGCTGCTGCTCAAGTCGATTCGCCTCTTGCCCGGGGAGACCCCGACCGACGAGGAGACAGAGCTGCTCGGTTGGGAAGACGAGGTGCGACAACGACTCGAGGAATACCGTGCGTACAAAGAGATCGCGGGTGAGCTGCTCGAGCGCGCGCAGCAAGAAACCTTCGCCTTTCCGCCGCCTGCGCGACCGGTCGAAGCCGGTGGACAGGAGGCGCCGCTCGACGTCGACTATCTTGTCGCGGCCTTCAACAGCGTGCTCGCGCGCATTCCGCCCCGCCCGCTGGTGGTGCATGGGCGCACGTGGACGCTGGAGGAAAAGCTCGACCTCGTCACCAGCAGGCTCCGGCGTGGACCGCTCGAGCTCATCGAGCTGATCCTCGAATCGCAGGATCGCCTCGAGGCGGTCGTGACCTTCGTCGCCGTGCTGGAGCTCATCCGGCGTTCGGTGATTCGCGTCCAGCAGAAAGAACGATTCGGGCCGATCCATGTCGAGCTGCGGGAGCCCGCGGCTTGAACGATGTTTCGGCCGCGCTGGAGGCGATCCTCTTCAGCTCGAACCGGCCGCTGAAGGTTCGCGAGCTGCAGCAGGCGACGGACGCAGACCGGAACAGCATCGAAGGCGCCCTGGAGAAGCTTCGAGAGTCCCTCGAGGGCCGTGGCGTGATGTTGATGCGCCATCACGATGAGATCCACCTCGCGACCCGACCCGAGTACGCGGGCGCGGTGCGACGTGCCCTGAGACCCGAGGTGTCGGGCCGTCTCTCGCAGGCGGCTTATGAAACGCTGGCGATCGTCGCCTACCAGCAGCCCGTCTCGCGCGCGCGCATCGAGGAGGTGCGCGGCGTCAACTGCGAGAGTGTATTGGGCAACCTCGAGCTGCGCGATCTCATCACGGAGGTGGGGCGGGGCTCGGGACCTGGCCAGCCGAGGCTGTACGGGACGACGATGCGTTTCCTCCAGGTGATGGGCCTCGAGTCGCTCGATCACCTGCCCACGCCTCAAAACGAAGCGGAGACTCCAGAACGGGCGAACGCCTGAACAAGTTCCTCGCGCGCGCGGGCGTGGCAAGCCGCCGCGCCGCCGACGAGCTGATCGCCTCCGGTGCTGTCCGCGTCAACGGCCGGCGGCCGCCGGCGAGTGGACTGGTGATCGACCCGGACCAGGACAAGGTCACGGTCGACGGCCGGCCCGTGAGACCGCCCGCGAAACATCGCTACGTGATGCTCAACAAGGCGCTTGGGGTGATCACAACCGCGCGCGACGAGTCATCGCGCACTACGGTGCTGGACGTGATCGGCCCAGAAGGCCAGCTCGGGCACCGCCTGTTCCCGGTCGGCAGGCTCGACGCGGACAGCACGGGACTGCTTCTGCTCACCGATGACGGCGAGCTCGCCTACCGGCTGACGCACCCGCGCTACAAGGTCCCCAAGGAGTACCTGGTCACGGTCGCGGGAGTGCCGAGGTCGAGCGAGCTGAGCACGCTGCGACAGGGCGTCAAGCTCGATGACGGGATGACCGCGCCGGCCGACGTCGAGCTGGTGCGCGCGACTTCAGGGGATCGAGAGTCGGGCCGCGCCGAGCTGCAGGTGGTGATTCGCGAGGGAAGGCACCGCCAGGTCCGCCGCATGGTGCAGGCGGTCGGGCACAAGGTCCTGGCGCTTCGCCGCACAGCCTTCGGACCGTTGCGTCTCGGTCGCCTGAAGAGCGGCGGATGGCGCGTGCTGTCCAGCGGCGAAGTGGCTGCTGTGCGGCGCGCGGCGGGGCTCGGCGAGCCGTGATCGTCACCATCGACGGTGGCGTGGCTTCAGGTAAGTCGGCCGTCGGACGGCGCGTCGCGGAAAAGCTAGGCCTGCCTTTCATCGACAGCGGGCTGATGTACCGGGCGATCACGCGTCTGGCCATGCAGCGCGGCATCGACCCGCGCAATGACGCGGAGGTGACGGGACTCGCCGAATCCACGAAACTGCGCATCGAAGGCGAACGCGTTTGGGCCGACGGACAGGAGCTGACCGACGAGATTTACGACACCGATTACGCCGACGCCCTGCCGATCATCTCGGCCATTCCCGGCGTGCGCAAGGCGCTCGTCGCAGAACAAAGGCGCGTGGGCAGGTCGGGTGTCGTGATGGCGGGACGGGACATCGGGACCGTGGTTTTTCCCGACGCGGAGCACAAGTTCTTTCTGGTCGCGAGCCTCGAGAAGAAGGTCAGACGTCGCGCAGCCCAGTACGAGCGCCGCGGCGAGCGGGTCGACGAGGAGGCGATGCGCAGGGAGGTCGAGCTGCGGGACCGCGTCGACTCAGAAAGGCCGGTGGCGCCACTGCGTCCGGCCGAGGATGCGGTGATCATCGACACCGACAACCTCGACGTGGATCAGGTCGTCGATCGAATCGTCGAGCACGTAAAGGCGGCGCGGAGATGATCTACGCGTTCCTGCGCGGCTTCATGCGTTTCATGACGCGCGGGTTCCTGATCGGCCTCTTCAAGGTTGAAGGCCTCGAGAACGTTCCGCGCCGGGGACCGCTGATCGTTTGCGCCAACCACTTCGGCACCCTCGACCCGCCGATGGTGCCCGCATTCCTCCCGCGCCCTGACAGCTGGAGCATGGCCAAGTCCGAATATTTTCGGAAGCCGCTGACGCGATGGATCTTCAGGCGGTATCAGGCGTTTCCGGTGGTCCGTCATACGGCGGACCGGACCGCCCTGCGCCTGTCGTTCGACCTCCTGCAAGAGGGCCACGTTCTCGTCATCTATCCCGAGGGCACGCGGGTCGACGCGGGGGAGCTGTCGGAACCGGAGCCCGGCGCGGGTTTCATCGCGCAGAAGGCCGCGTGCCCGGTGCTGCCGGTGGCGCTCACCGGGACACGCGAGTGCCTGCCGAAGGGCAAGCTGTGGCCGCGGAGGGTTCCCGTCACGGTCCGCTTCGGCAAGCCGTTCGCGGTGCCTCTGCGAAGGCGGGACGGCAAGCGCATCTCGCACCGGGATGCTTCGGACGCCATCATGCTGGCGATCGCCGAGCTGCTGCCGCCGGAGAACCGAGGCCGGTACAGCGACGTGGAGTCGTGGCGGCGGAAGCTGGAAGGAGTGGCTAGCCCGGTGTTGGGTGCCTAGCCGATTGCGGGCCGCGCCCAGTCGTCCTCGACCAGGCTGCCGAGCGCGGGGTTGAAGCAGGCGTCGAAGGCCTCCTTCAGCGACTGCGGCGTCAGGTGGGGTGACTGCTGGCGGTAGTTCGCCAGGTCGACGAGTCTCGCGATCAGAGCCCGCGGGTGCGAACCGCGCAGCGGCTTCTTGCCGTAGAGGTTGTTGAGCAGATAGCCGATGGCCTTCTCGTCCCAGGGCACACCCTGGCGGTCGCACTCGTAGCGAAGGATGCGGCCGAAGGCTTCGGGCGAAGGGTTGCCGATGCCGATCTTGTATGCCATGCGGCGAAGGAATGCCTCGTCGACCAGCTCGGTCGGTGAGAGGTTGGTAGAGAAGACGACCTGGCAAAGGAAGGGCAGCTCGATCTTGCGGCCCGAAGCGGAGAGGTCGAGGTAGTCGATCTTCTTTTCCATCGGAACGATGAAGCGGTTGAGGAGCCGCATCGGCGGCACTTCCTGCCGGCCGAAGTCGTCGATCACGAACACGCCGGCATTTGCCTTCCACTGCAGAGGCGCCTCGTAGTAGCGGTTCTGCGGGTCGTAGGTCAGGTCGAGCTGCTGAAGCTTCAGCTCGCCCCCGGCCGTGACCACGGGGCGCTCGACTTTGACCAGCCGGCGGTCGATAGGCTGCTCGCCTTCGGCGATCTTGTGATACACGGGGTCGATCACGCGGACGATCTCGTCGCCGATCGCCACCGCGTGCGGGATCTCGATGGGCGCGCCCATCAGCAGGGCCATGCGCTCGGTGATCGTGCTCTTGCCGTTTCCAGGAGCGCCGAAGATGAACAGCGACGCGCGCGAGACCATCGCCCCGCCGATCTGGTCGATCACGTGCTGCTCGAGCTCGAGCTCGCCGAGGGCTTTCTTGAGCTGGGCGTCCGTGACGGGCGACTTGCCGGAGACCTGCGAGCGGATGAGCGCCAGGTAGTCCTCGAAGTTGACCGGGCACGGGCCCAGGTAGCGGGTCTGGACCGCCGACATCTCCGCGGCGCGCTGGCGGCCGGCGCCGGAGATGGCGTAGTTCATCTTGACCGGGTACGGGCGCCCTTCCAGGCCGGGGTCGTTGGACACGCCCCGTGTGTCCATCAGCTGGTTCTTCTCGAACTCGTCGATCAGGGGGGAGAAGGTCTCGAAGGGGAGGCCCAGGCGCTGCTCGAGCGTGGCTCCGGTCAGCTGATCGGCGAACGCGAGCGTCCTGAGGAGAAGGCTCGCCACAAGGTCGCGCCGGACATGCAGATCTTCGAGACGCTTAGGAGCCTCGATCGCCCCGGTTACCATCGGGCGCACATATTACATTTCGGGACTCAGGTTCAGACCCAATACGCCCGCGAAGGTTCCGGCCGCCTGGGTTCCTAGAATCGACACGACGTTGTTGGAGTACGCCGCCCTGGACCTTGAGACCACGGGTCTCGACCCGGCTCGAGACCGAGTCATCGAAATCGGAGCCGTGGCCTTCACCCCGGACCAGGTCACCTCGACCCTCGAGCAGCTGGTCGATCCCGGGCGGGCCGTTCCCGACACAGTCCTCCGCCTCACCGGGATCAAGCAGGAGGAGCTGAAGGGGGCCGCCGACCCGGACGCCGCGCTCCGCCTCCTGGCCGACTTCCTGCGCGGCCGCCAGCCCGTGGGTCATGGCGCCCGGCTTGACGTCGAGTTCCTCGAAGCCGCCGGCCTGTGGGACGAGTCGCAGCAGATCCTGGACACGCTCGACGTCGCCCGCATCCTGCTGCCCGCCGCCGCCAGCCACAGCCTTCCCCTGCTCTCGACGGAGATGGGGTTCAGCCAGCCGCGGCCGCACCGGGCCCTGGACGACGCGGACGCCACCCGCCAGCTCCTGCTGCGGCTGCGCGAGGAGGCGGTGGCGCTGGACGAGCGGCTCAAGGAGTCGATGCTGGCGTTGGTCGCGCCTTATCCGTGGCCCGTGGCGCGCTTCTTCGCCGACGCCCTGAGCGCGCCCAACCCTCACCCCGAGCCGGCTGACGCGGTGCGCCAGGAGTCCGCTCGCCGAGGGCGTCCCGCCGGCCTCCCTCCGGATGACCCGGCGGCGGTCGCCGCCCTGCTGGGGCCCGAGGGGCCCCTGGCCAACCTCCTGCCGGGCTACGAGCATCGCGAATCGCAGCTCCAGATGCTTCTGGCCGTGGCCCAGATCCAGGCGCGCGGCGGGACGCTCGTCGTCGAGGCAGGTACGGGAACCGGCAAGAGCCTTGCCTACCTCGTCCCTGCCATCACGCGGTCGGTGCGCCACAAAGAGCGCGTCGTCGTCTCGACCAACACGCACACCCTGCAAGAGCAGCTCATGAGCAAGGACCTCCCCAGCCTTCGCGAGTGGATGCCGTGGGACTTCAAGGCGGTCCTGTTGAAAGGAAGGTCGAACTACGTCTCCCTGCGCCGTTGGCGCCGCTATCTCGCCGAGCCCTGCGAGGAGGCCGACGAGCTGGTCTTCAAGCTGAAGGTCCTCATCTGGTTGAACACCACCGAAAGCGGGGACCGCTCCGAGCTGCGCCTCCACGGGCGCGAGGAGGTGTTCTGGACCCGCATCGCGAGCGATCCGATGGACTGCGTCGGCATCCACTGCACCAAAGAGGATTGCTACGTGCACCGTGCCCGCGCGGAAGCGGAAACCGCCGACGTCGTCGTCGTCAACCACGCGCTGCTGCTGGCCGACGCCGAGGTGGGGGGCGGTCTGCTCCCGGAGTACGACCACCTCGTGATCGACGAAGCGCACCATCTCGAGGAGGCGGCAACGCGCGGCCTGCGCCAGGAGGTCGACGGGCCCGGACTCATCGCGCTTCTCGAGCGGTTGGCGCACGGACTGCTCGACGAGCTGCGCAAACAACCACATCTGGGCGCGTCCGACGACGCATTCGGCGAGGCCGTCCCGCAGGCCATCGGGGCCGCTGACCGGGTCGCTGAGCTGTTCCGCATCGCCGACGTCTGGGTCGCCGCGCGCCTCGGCGAGGCAGAGCGCCGGGAGGACACGGTTCGCATCACGCCCATGCTGCGCGAGCAGACCGGCTGGGAGGAGCTGCGCCTGTCGGCGGAAAACGCAGTCACCGCCCTGGCGGTGCTCGACGGCTCGCTTCGTCGGGCGGTGGCCGGCGTCCGCGAGTGGCTTGGCGGTGACGAGCCGGACCAGGGCATCCGTGAGCTCGAGATGATCCGCGGCAGGCTCGAGGCGTCCCTCGGTGTGCTCGATGAAGCGATGCTGCGTCCGGACACGAACCGCGTGTACTGGTTCAGCCAGGTGTCACGGGCTGAGAACTTGCTGCTGCGCGCGGCTCCAATCAATGTCGGCTCGCTGCTGCGGGCGCGGGTCTATGCGGAGCGGCGTTCCACGGTGTTCACGTCCGCGACGCTTGCGGTGGGCGGAACTTTTGACTACTTCAGATCGCGCGTCGGCCTCGGTCCCGAGATCGAGGAGCTGATCCTGCCCTCGCCCTTCGACTTCTATCACCAGGCTTTGGTGTGTCTGCCCACAGATCTTCCGCTGCCAGAGGACGAGGGGTTTGACTTGGCCGTCGAGGAGCTGATCGCGGCGGTGGCGGGTCGCGTCGGAGGCCGAACGCTTGCGCTGTTCACTTCGCACCGCCAGCTGCGCGACGTGCACACGGCCCTCAAGCAGCGGGTCGATCTCGATGAAGTGCTGATCCTCGGCCAGGGCATCGACGGCCAGCGGCGCAGCTTGCTCAAGACGTTTGAGGAGGCCGAGCGGCCTCTCCTGCTCGGCACGTCGAGCTTCTGGGAGGGGATCGACATCCCAGGCGAGCGGTTGAGCTGCGTGATCGTCGTGCGGCTTCCGTTTCCAGTCCCCACAGATCCGGTGTATGCCGCGCGGGCGGAGCAGGTCCGAGATCCCTTCTCGCAGCTTGCGCTGCCGCAAGCCGCGCTCCGCCTCAAGCAGGGATTCGGCCGGTTGATTCGCCGCTCGACGGACCGCGGGGCGGTCGTGATCCTCGACAACCGGATCCTCGGGCGCGACTACGGCAAGGCGTTTCTGGACGTGCTCCCGCCCGCGTCACGGTACGTCGGGCCGGGAGCGCGGGTGGCGGATCGGGTCGGAGAGTGGCTCGACGGAGCGTGAGCCGGCTCTACGTGGTCGCCACACCAATCGGAAACCTCGAGGACGTGAGCGCAAGAGCCCTCCGCGTCCTCGGTGAGGTGTCGGCGATCGCGGCTGAGGACACGCGCGTCACTTCCCGACTGCTCGCCCGGCATGGGATCCGCAAGCCGATGCTCAGCTACCGGGCGCCGGTCGAGCGTCGCGGGTTGCCCCGCGTGCTCGGCGCTCTCGACGCCGGCGACGTGGCGCTGGTCAGCGACGCGGGCACACCGACTGTGTCCGATCCGGGCCAGGCGCTGGTCAGCGCGGCGTGGGCGGCGGGGCACACGGTCGTCCCGATCCCCGGACCCAGCTCGGTGACCGCTGCGCTCTCAATCGCGGGCTACGGCGGTCCGGGATTCATGTTCCTCGGCTATCTGCCGCGCAAGCCGGGTGAGATGCGTCGCCTGTTGGAGTCGCTGCGCGCCGCAGAGAGGCCCGCGGTCGCTTTCGAATCACCGTTCCGCATCCGAAAGTCGCTGGCCCTGATCGGCGAGTCGCTTCCCGACCGCAGCCTCACGGTGACGCGCGAGCTGACCAAGGTGCATGAGGAAGTGCTGCGCGGCACTGCGTCGCAGGTGATCGAGGCCCTAGGGGACCGGGCGCGCGGCGAGTTTACGCTTGTCATCAGTGGACGATAAGCAAAGAACCGTTCTGGTTGCTCCCGCGTGGCCATACGCCAACGGTCCGCGGCACATCGGGCACGTGGTCGGCTTCGCCGTGCCGGCCGATGTGCTGGCTCGCTTCGAACGGCTGCGCGGCTCGCGTGTGTTGATGGCGAGCGGGACAGACGAGCACGGCACGCCGATCACGTACGAGGCCGACAAGAGAGGTGTTCCGCCGCGCGAGTTCGTGGATGGGAACAACGCGCTGATCGTCCAGGACCTCGTTCGCCTGGGGATGACGTACGACATCTTCACTCGCACCACGACGGCCAACCACTACCGGGTGACGCAGGACCTGTTTCTCAAGCTGTACGAAAAGGGCTACCTGGTCAAGCAGAAGCAGATGGGCGCCTTCGACCCGGCTACCGGCCGCACGCTGCCGGACCGCTACATCGAAGGCAAATGTCCCATCTGCGGATACATGGAAGCGCGCGGCGACCAGTGCGACAACTGCGGCAATCAGCTCGACCCGATCGACTTGATCAACCCGCACCAGCGCGGCAGCGACGCCTCAGTCGAGTTCCACGAGACCGAGCACTTCTTCTTCGACATGCCCGCATTTGGGGAGAGGCTGAGCCAGTGGATCCAATCGCACGATGACTGGCGTCCGAACGTACGCAAGTATTCGCTCGAATTCGTGCGCAACCTGAAGCCGCGCGCCATCACGCGCGATCTGGACTGGGGAGTGCCGGTCCCGCTGCCGGGTTGGGAGGCCAACCCGAGCAAGAAGATCTACGTGTGGTTCGACGCGGTCATCGGGTATTTGTCGGCCTCGATCGAGTGGGCGATCCAGCGGGGCGAGCCCGACGCGTGGAAAAGCTGGTGGGAGAACGGGGACAGCTGGCACTACTACGTGATGGGCAAGGACAACATCACGTTCCACACCGTGCTGTGGCCCGCGATCCTTATGGGTGCGGGGGACCTCCACCTGCCCGACGCCATCGTCGCCAGCGAGTTTCTGCACATGGAAGGCACCAAGCTTTCGACGAGTCGAGGCAACGTCATCTACGTGAAAGACGTGCTCGACCGCTATGACGCGGACGCGCTGCGGTACTACCTGATGATCGCCGGACCGGAGAACCAGGACACGGATTTCACGTGGTCGGAGTTTGTGCGACGCAACAACGATGAGCTCGTCGCGACCTGGGGCAACCTTGTCCACCGCACACTTGTCAACACGCAGCGCAACTTTGGCGCGGTGCCCGAGCCCGGCGAGCTGACGGAGGCGGACACCACCCTCCTCAGGGAAAGTGAGGAGGCTCTCGTTTTCGTCGGTCAGCAGCTCGCTGAGGCTCGGTTCCAGAACGCGCTGAAGGGAGCGATGGCGACCGCGGCCAAGGCCAATGTCTATCTCGGCACCGAGCAGCCGTGGCACACCATCAAGACCGATCGTGGGCGCGCGGGCACCGTGTTGTTTGTGGCGCTTCGCTGCGTCGACAACCTGAAAACGATGCTCACGCCGTTCCTGCCTTTCTCGTCGCAGCGCCTGCATGCGATGCTCGGCTACGACGACGTGATCGCTCCGCAGCCCCAGGTGCGACAGCACTCGGAGGATGGGCGCTCGCACACAGTGATCACTGGCGAGTACGAAGCGGTCGACCGCTGGCGCCCATCGCAGCTCGAGGCTGGTCGCAAGCTACCCCCACCCGAGCCGCTCTTCAAGCGGCTCGACGATGTCGAGGAGGAGTAGGCGGCATCTTCGTCGACACGCATCTACACCTCGAGGAATTGGGTGACGCCACAGAGGTGGTCGAGCAGGCGGTGGCGGCGGGTGTGACACGGCTCATCGGCGTCGGCGTGAATCTCGAGCAGAGCACAAACGCCGTGAGCCTCGGCCACGCATATCAGGAGGTCTGGGCGGGCGTCGGGCATCACCCGCTCGAACCCTCGGAGCCGGACTTGCACGCCCTGCGTCAGCTTGCCACCGATGAGATGGTCGTGGTGATCGGCGAGATAGGGCTTGATTTCGAGCACGTGGGAGGGCCGCACAACGAGCTGCAGGTCGAGCGGTTGAACGAGATGTTCGCGATCGCGACCAACTTCGACCTTCCGGTTTCGATCCACAACCGCGGCGCGTCCCACGAGCTGCTCCAGGCGATCTCCCGGCACAAGGGGATCCGCGGCGTGATGCATTACTTCGCGCTCGATTGGGATTGGGCGCAGCGGTTCCTCGACGTCGGTTTCTACCTTTCGTTCGCGGGCCTCGTGACGCGGCCCAGCCGCGATGAGCTGCGCGAGGTCGTGAAGCGGTGTCCGGCGGACCGGCTGCTGCTCGAAACCGACTCGCCCTACGGCAACTCGCAGAAGCGCATGGGCCTGCCGAACCGTCCCGCGTACCTCATCGATACAGCCGAGCTCGTGGCCGAGCTGCGTGGTGTCAGCCTCGAGCAGCTTGCCGACCAGGAGCGAGCGAACGCGACAACCGTCTTCCAGAAGATGAAGTGACCGACCCGGCGGATGCACATCAGCTCGACAGCCTCTTGCGCCGCCACCGGATCACCCTTCAGCGCCGCCTCGGGCAGAACTTCCTCGTCGATCCCAAGCTGCGCGACTTGATCGCCGAGGCCGCGGCCGTCGATGCGAACGATGAGGTGCTCGAGGTGGGGGCGGGCGTCGGCACGCTGACCTTGGCGCTGGCGCCGCGCTGCCGGAGGCTCGTCGCCGTCGAGCTCGACCGCAACCTCATGCCGGCGCTGCGCGATGTCATCGCCGGGCTTGGCAACGTAGAGCTCGTGCAGGCCGACATCCTGCGTTTCGATGTCGCGGGCGCCTTTCCCTCGGGCGGCGAGGTCGTCGCCGGCAACATCCCTTACAACCTCACCGGGGCGCTGATCCCCAAGCTGCTGGACCAGCTGCCGCGCCCCCGGCGCCTCTCCCTTGTGGTCCAGAAGGAGGTCGCCGAACGTTGGACCGCGACGACCGCGGCCAGCCTCGCCACCGTCGCCGTCCAGGTCTTCGCCCTTCCGCGCATCGTCATGACGATCCCCGCGTCCTCGTTCACGCCCGTACCGAAGGTGGACTCCTGTCTCGTCATCCTCGAGGTCCGCGACAAGCCCGCGGTGCAGGTCGACGACCTGAACCGCTTCTTCCGCTTCGTGGAAGCGGTCTTTCAGTTCCGGCGCAAGCAGCTTGGCGGCACGGTTGCGCGCATCGCGGAAGTCTCGGGGAGGGAAGCAGGTCAACGGCTCGGTGAACTCGGAGTGGATCCCACTCGACGCCCTCAAACCCTCTTGCTGCCCGAATGGGAGGCCCTCTATGTCGCATTCAATCCCAGGCTCGATCGTTAACCTCTAGCGATCGTGGATCCGATCAGGCTGCCCGTCGAGGCGACCCCGGGCGGCTTTCGGGGCACGCTGCGCCACACCGCTTTTCGCAACATCTGGTTTGCGCAGCTGGCCGCTCAGCTCGCGGACAAGTTCCTTCTCTTCTCGCTGATCATCCTCGCCTACAACATCAACGGCGGCAGCACCTCGGTGGCCGTAACGCTCCTCGCGTACACGGTGCCCGCAGTTCTGTTCGCGCCACCGGCAGGGGTGATCGCGGATCGGTTCGACCGCAAGCAGATCATGCTGTGGTCCAACTTCTTGCGCGCCGGGGTGGTCGCCCTCATCCCGATCGCCTCCATAGTCCCGGGCGTGAAGGGCGACTTCCTGCATCTGATCGTCATCACGCTCGTGTTCTCCGCCGTTGGCCAGCTCTTCGGTCCGGCCGAGGCGGCGGTAATCCCCACGATCCTGCCGCGACAGGCGTTGATCACCGCCAACTCCATGGCGCTGCTCACCATGGTCCTGACTCTGGTGGTCGGCGAGCGCCACACCGAGTCGCCTGTCGAAGAGAGCCGCAGCCGTTTTCGTTTGATGCTGCTCGACCTGCAGGAAGGGATCGATGCGCTGCGCACGTCACGCGGCCTGCGTCTTGCGTTCGGCCAGGTGACGATCGCGGTCCTGGTTCTGTTCAACCTGTACACGCTGGCCCCGGCGTACGTGAGCAAGGTCATCGGCATCGCGGCCCAGGACACGTATGTGATCCTCGGTCCGGCGACGGCCGGGGCGATCCTCAGCGCGGTGCTTCTGGGCCAATTTCTCGGCCACATCGACAGGGCTCGCCTCCTGGCGGGTTCGCTGCTTGCCAACGGGCTCACCCTGCTTGCGCTTGCGGCGGTGCCGGAAGCGATGAGCCACTTCCCCGATCTTCAGGTGCACAACCGCATCACCGGGGCTACCTTCAGCCTGCTTCTCGGCGTCGAGTTCGGAGCGATCCTGATCCCGGCCATCACGTACCTGATGGAGTCGACCAGCGATGCCATCCGCGGCCGCGTCTTCGCTCTGCTGTACATGGTCATCAACGGCGTGTCGGCGCTGCCCGTGCTTCTCGCGGCGGCCCTCGCCGACAACATCGGCACGGCCCAGGTCCTGGGGGGCCTCGGCGTGCTGTTGCTGGGCGGCGGGATCGGGGTCATCGCTGGCGGGATGCACGCTCCCGCGCCGCAACCAGGACCAACGCAATCAGCAGAAGAACAGTGAGCCCGCCGATGCCGATCCCCCGAGCGATGGATTCGAGAAGGGCGAGGTTGTTGCCCAGCCAGTAGCCCGCGATCCCGATCACCGCGGCCCAGACCAACCCGCCCAAGGCGCTGAACAGCTGAAATCGCCAGAACGGCATGCGCGCCATGCCCGCGAGCATCGCGCTCCACGTACGCAGGCCGAGTAGAAACCTCGCGGCGATGATCGCCTTGTCGCCATGTCGGGCGAAGAAAAGCTCGGCACGGGCCAGATGGTCGGGTCGGATGCGGAAGAGGTGGCCGAACCGTTCGACAAACGGGCGGCCGCCGCGATAGCCCAGCAGGTATCCGATGTCAGCCCCGGCGGTCGCGCCCACGAAGCCGAACAGGATGACGACAAGCACAGAGTGGTGTCGCGTCGCGGCCCACGCCCCGGCGACCAGAAGAAGCGCATCGCCGGGAAACGGGATGCCCGCACTCTCGATGAGGATGCCGAGGCCGGCGGACGGGTACCCGAGCGCGTCGACGATCCCGGCCCAATTCACGAGGCTTCATATACTGGACGACCCGATGTCCGATTACGGGGAGCACGAGCCAACCGAAGACCCGCTTCAGCAGCTTCGGCACTCGACTGCGCACCTGCTCGCGGCGGCCGTCACCGAGCTCTATCCCGAAGCCAAGTACGGCATCGGTCCACCTGTGCAGGACGGCTTCTACTACGACTTCGACTTCGGCGGCAAGTCGATCTCGGAGTCTGACCTGGCGGCAATCGAGTCGCGCATGCGCAAGCTCGCCCAGGCCGATATCCCGTTCGTGCACGAGGTGCTTTCGCGCGAGAAGGCGGTTGACGAGTTCCGCAGGCGGGGCCAGGACTACAAGCTCGAGCTGATCGCGGACAAGGTCGAAGGCGACGAGGTCAGCGTGTATCGCACAGGTGACTTCCTCGACCTGTGTCGCGGCCCGCACGTGAGGTCGACCAAAGACCTGAAGGCGTTCAAGCTGCTGCGGGTCGCCGGGGCGTACTGGCGCGGCGACGAGAAGAAACGGCAGCTGACCCGCATTTACGGCACCGCGTGGCAGACGCCGCGAGAGCTAGAGGACTACATGAAGTTCCTCGAGGAGGCAGAGAAGCGCGATCACAAGAAGCTGGGCAAAGACCTGAAGCTCTTCGCGGTCGACGATCGGGTCGGACCGGGCCTGCCGCTGTGGCTGCCGGACGGCGCGACAATCCGTCGCGAGCTGGAGCGGTTCATCGTCGACGAGGAGCTGTCGCGCGGCTACCTGCACGTGCGCACGCCCGATGTGGCGCGGCTCGACCTGTACCGGCAGAGCGGACACGCCCAGCTCTACTCCGAGTACATGTATCCGCCGATGAAATTCGAAGATGGGGAAGAGCTCGAGCTGCGGCCGGTCAACTGTCCGCATCACATCGTCATTTATCAAACCGAGCTGCGCAGCTACCGCGAGCTTCCGCTGCGCATCGCGGAGATCGGCAACAACTGGCGCTACGAGCGGTCCGGCACCTTGGCGGGCCTGAACCGCGTGCGCTCATTCGCGTTGAACGATGCCCACATCTTCTGCACGCCAGATCAATTGATGGACGAGGTGAAGGGTGCGATCGATCTGGCGCTCTACTTCTCGAAGGTGCTCGGTATCGACGAGTTCTCGTACCGCCTGTCGACGCGCGATGACGTGAAGGAAAAGTGGCTCGGGACCGAAGAGCAGTGGGAGGACGCGCAGGCAGCCCTTGCCGAGGCTCTCGAATCGATGGGACAGACCTATGAGCGGGGAGTGGGGGAGGCCGCGTTCTACGGTCCGAAGATCGACTTCCAGGTCCGCGACGCGCACCGCCGCGAGTTCACCAACTCGACGGTGCAGGTTGACTTCCAGCTGCCACAGCGTTTCGATCTCGAGTACGTCGCCGAAGACGGGACGCGCAAGCGGCCGGTCATGGTCCACCGCGGCGCGGCCGGAGCGATGGAGCGCCTCTTCAGCT
>VBEF01000068.1 GCA_005881275.1 Chloroflexota bacterium | reverse complement strand
GATCGAGGCGATCGGCGGGGCCGATTCCATCCCAGACAGCGAGGGCCGGCCGCTGAGGCGCGGCGACCGCATCGTGCCCGCCGCCAACGTGCCGTGCGGACACTGCATCTTCTGCCTCAACGACTACCCCTACTACTTCTGCGAGAACCTCCAGGACTACGGCAACAGCCTCCACGCCGGGATCGCGCCGCACCTCTTTGGCGGGTGGTCGGAATTCATGTACCTGCTGCCCGGCACGCCGCTGTTCCGCGTCCCCGATGGACTGCCGGACGAGGTCGCGGCGCTCACCGAGGTGATGGCCGTCACGCATGGGTTCGACCGCGCGCGGATGCTCAACGCGGGGTGGGGAGGCAGCGCGTTCGGCGAATCGGTGGCGGTCGTCGGCGTCGGACCGCTTGGTTTCTGCCACCTGGTCAAGGCGCGTCTGCTCGGCTCCGGCAAGCTGATCGCGATCGACCGGCTCGAGTCGCGGCTCGACCTCGCGCGGCGCTTTGGAGCCACGCTGACGATCAACGCGTCGAAGACCACCGAAAAGGACCGCATCGACCTCGTGCGCGAGCACACGCACACCGGCGCGGATATCGTCATCGATTGCACCGGCGTCGCGCAGTCGTTTCCCGAGTGTCTGCACCTGGTCCGCTACGGCGGGACCGTCGTCGAGGCCGGCACGTTCGTCGACATGGGCCCGGTGGCCATCAACCCGAACGCGGACATCTGCACCAAGAACGTGAGCGTGATCGGAGTGGGGGGCGAGACGGCGACGTCCTACCTGCCTGCGATGACTCTGATGGCTCGCAACCTCGACCGCCTGCCGCTGACCGAGATGATCACGCACCGGATGCCGCTCGAGCGAGCGACGGAAGCGGTCGAGCTGTCGCAGCGAGACGGGACCATGAAGGTGCTCATGGACCCGGCCATGACGTCATGATCGATTCAACGTCCGCGGAGCGGCGCCACCCGACGATCCTGGACGTCGCATCGCAAGCGGGAGTTTCCAAGTCGACGGTTTCCAACGTTGTGCGCGGCCTGCCGGGCGTCTCGGAGTCGACGCGCCGCCGCGTGCGAACGGCGATCGATGAGCTCGGCTACCGGCCCAACGTCCTCGCTCGCCAGCTCGTCCAGCGCCGCACGAGCATTCTCGGCGTGGTCGTCGGCGACCTCGCCAACCCGTTTTTTGCCGAGATGGCGAAGTCGGTCGAGCGACACGCCGCCGCTCGCGGCTATACCGCGATGTTCTGCAACACCGAGGGGGACAGCGAGAGCGAGCTCGCGGGAGTCGAGACGCTGCTCCAACACCGCGTCGCGGGGATTGTCTTCCTTGCGTTCTCGGGCGACCCGCGGACGATGCAGGAGGTGCTGCATCACCAGGTCCCCGTGGTTTTCGTCAGCTGCGGCGCGGAGTGGGGCGACGTGGTGTCGGTCGACGATGAGCGTGGCGGACGGATTGGCACCATGCACCTGATCGACTCGGGCCACCGCCGCGTCGCATACCTGTCGATTCCCGAGCTGGAGGACGAGTCGGATCGCGCGCGCTGGGAGGGTTACCGCCAGGCCATGAAGGGCGCAGGGGCGGGCGCGCCGATGCGGATCAGCTGGTCGCCTCCATCGGACCAGGCGCGGATCGACGGGAGCGAGCGAACGCTCCTCGAGGTGTTCGCCGGCCGCGGCCGCGTCACGGCGGTTTTCGCCTCCAACGACGTCGCGGCGATCGCTTTGCAGGAGTTCGCGGACCGCGTCGGCATCCGCGTCCCGGAGGACGTCTCGATCGTCGGCTTCGACGATGTGCCGATGGCGGGACTGGCCAGGATCGCCCTGACGACGGTGGCTCAGCCGCGTGACGAGCTCGCGCGCCTCGGCATCGCGGACGTGGCGGACCGCATCGAGCGCAAGGTCAAAGGACCCCCGCGCACCACGCTGGTCGACGTGAGCCTCGTGACCCGCCGCTCCACCGCGCCGCTCCAGGCGGACCTGGCCTGAGACGGCTCCCGGGGAGGGGGGACTTGACGCTTCGCCCGGTCGCCGAGAGAATTACGGAACGTTCCAATGGAACGCTCCAAACCGGGGCGTAGGGCAGCGGAGGATTTCAGCATGGCTGTCGCGGGCACGCTTGGACCGAGGCTAGACCGGGAAAGGTTTCAGTGGTCGAGCCTGCTCATGCTCGCGCCCGGCCTCGCACTGCTCGGGGGGCTGTTCCTGGGACCGGTGCTGTACGCCTTTTACATCGGCTTCACCAACCTGGCCCTTGTCGGCTCGCGCTCGCGCGACTACTCGTTCACCGGCCTGGAGAACGTCACGCGGATGCTCGGCGACTACGTCTTCGTCAAATCCTCCTGGCTGACCATCCTCTTCGTCGTCGGTTCGGCGATCGTCGGCCAGTCCGTCCTCGGCATGCTGCTCGCGATCCTGCTGCGCAACGCGGTGGTGCCGATCAGGGTTGTCGTCGGCTCGGTCGTCATCGTCGCCTGGGTCCTGCCCGAGATCACCGTCGCCCTGATCTGGTATGCGTTCTCGCAGGCGGGTGGCACGCTGTCGATCCTGCTCGGGCACACCAGCTCGAACTACCTGGTCCTGGTGCCGATGCTCATCGTTTCGGTCGCCAACCTGTGGCGCAACGTCGCCTTTTCGATGCTCGTTTTCTCGGCGGGGTTACGCAACCTTCCCTCCGAGGTGCTCGAAGCGGCCGAGGTCGAGGGCGCTTCGGTGTGGAGGCGATACAGGCTGGTCATCCTCCCACTGCTGCGGCCGACGATCGTCACCAACCTGCTCCTTGTCACGATCCTCAATCTCTCCGAGTTCACTCTGATTTACGCGATGACCCAGGGCGGTCCGGGGATCGAGACGACGACGCTCCCGATCTACGTCTACCAGGAGGCGTTCGTCTTCCACCAGCTCGGTTACGGCACGGCGATCTCGCTGGTGCTGGTGCTGATTGGCGCCATTTTCTCGCTGTTGTTCGTCCGCGCGTCGAGGAGCCAGGTGTGAGCGCGGTGCAGGCGCGTCCGCTGACCGGCGACCAGCTCATCGTGGTGCCTTATCGCAAGGTCTCGGCCGGCGCGCTGGCCACCAATGTGATCCTCATCCTTCTTGGCTGTTTCTTTCTCCTCCCGATGCTGTGGATGCTCTTCGCCTCGATCGATTCGAACCCCGACTGGGCGATCAAGATCCCATCGCCGACGTTCGCGAACTTCGCCGATGTGCTCGGCCGTGCCGACGCGATCAGCTCGTTCCGCAGCAGCTTGATCCTGGCCGGCACGACCACGGTCCTCACCACGGTGCTCGCGCTGCTGTCCGCCTACCCGCTGTCGCGGATGCACATCCCGTTCAAGCGGTCGTTCATGCTCGTGATCCTCTTCGCATCCGGCCTTCCGGTCTCGATGCTGGTCGTTCCCGTGTATCAGATGTACGTATACCTGGGCTGGCTGGACTCGCTGTACACGACGGCGCTGTTCCTCGCCGCCAGCTCGCTTCCATTCGCCGTCTGGCTGATGAAGAACTTCATCGATGCCGTGCCGGTCGAGCTGGAGCACGCGGCCGCCATCGATGGGGCGAGCACCTTCCGCATCCTCCGCCAGGTGGTCCTGCCGCTGACCGTGCCCGGAATCGCGGTGACCGCGATCTACACCTTCATCAATGCCTGGGGAGCGTTCATCATCCCCTTCGTCCTGACCTACAGCCCCGACAACCAGCCGGGGCCGGTAGAGATCTACAACTTCATGGGGTCGCACGGCCTGTTCAAGTTCGGCGAACTGGCCGTTTTCTCGCTGCTCTTCTCGATCCCCGTGATCGTGCTCTACCTCTTCATGTCGCGCTACTTCAGCGGAGCTTTCAACTTCGGCGGGGCGGTCAAGTAGATGCTGAGCGAAGTCCGGTTCGAAGGGGTCCACAAGATCTTCGGCACCGAAAACGCCGTAGAAGACCTGAACCTCACGGTGAACGCGGGCGAGTTTCTCGTCCTGGTCGGCCCGTCGGGCTGCGGCAAGACGACGACGCTGCGCATGCTGGCGGGACTCGAGCGGCCTTCCTACGGCCGCATCCTGATCGGCGGCAAGCTTGTGAACAACGTCTCGCCACGTTTTCGCGACGTGGCAATGGTGTTCCAGAGCTACGCCCTCTACCCGCACATGAACGTCTACGACAACCTCGCGTTCGGCATGCGTGCACGGGGTGCGGCGAACGATCACGTCGGCCGGCGCGTGAGGGAGACAGCCGAGGTGCTCGGCCTGGGACACCTCTTGAAGCGCCGGCCCTCGGAGCTCTCCGGCGGTCAGCGGCAGCGCGTCGCGCTGGGCCGCGCACTCATCCGGCAGCCGCAGGTCTTCCTCATGGACGAGCCTCTGTCCAACCTCGACGCCGGGCTGCGCGTGCAGATGCGAGCCGAGCTCAGCCGGCTCCACCAGCGCTTCCGCGTCACGACTGTCTATGTCACTCACGACCAGGTGGAAGCGATGACCATGGGCGACCGAATCGCCGTGATGAACGCGGGCCGCCTGCAGCAGGTGGACGCTCCGGAGACGCTCTATGACAACCCAGCCAACCTGTTCGTCGCGGGCTTCATCGGCTCGCCGCGGATGAACTTCGTGCCCGGAAAGCTGACGTCAGCGAACGGCAGGTCGTCGGTGACGTTCCTCGGCATCACGACGCCGCTCAGCACCGGCGCCCGCCTGACGGCCGGCGCTGACGACAGCGAGGTGACGGTTGGCATCCGCCCGGAAGACTTGATGTGGCGGCCGGCCGCCGGTCCCGACTGCACGCTGACGCTCGCCGCCACCGTGGACGTCGTCGAGCCGATGGGCCACGAGGCTTACGTGACCGCGCTGTGCGCAGGCGAGACGGTCACATCTCGCTTCCCGCCGAGGTCGGGCGTTAGGACGCAAGAGCGTGTCGAGCTTGCACTGAATCCTGCGCGACTCCATCTCTTCGACGCCCAGAGCGGGATGACCATCCTGCAGCGGCCTCAGGCCGCGGGGGTCGACACGCTGAGGTCCGTGGGGGAGGCGCGGACCAATGACTCGGCCCGAGGGCGATCGGAACGCCAGGGTGAACCAGAAGCACGCGGTGCGACAACCAGGTCAGAAGAAATTTCTTGAGGAGGTAGTCCATTGAGGAACCCAGGCAGACGGCTCGGAGTCTGGTCGGCGGCGCTGACGCTGCTCGCGACGCTGCTCGCCGCGTGTGGCGGCGGCACGACCACCAGCTCCACGGACCTGACCGACGACATGACGGGCACGATCACCGTCGCCTACTCGACCACATACGTGTTTGACTCGGACGACACGTCCGTGATCTGGTGGGACAAGGTCAAGAAGGAGTTCGAGGCGGCTTATCCGAAGGCGAAGTTGAACCTGCAGGGCTTTAACGGCACCGACGTCGACCTGGTGAACAAGGTCGCCCTGGAATACAAGGACCCCAAGACGACGCCTGACGTGTTCATGCTGCCGACGGGCTATGTCGGGCAGTGGGTAGGCTCTGACTACCTCCTTCCGCTCGACTCATTCGTCAACGACTCGACCAAGGCGCCGTTCTGGAAGGCATTTCCGAAGGTAATCCAGGACGAGAGCCGCATCAACGGCAAGGTGTACGCCGTGAACACCGGTGAGAACGACTCCGCCATCTACTACAACACCTCGATGCTGACGAAGGCGGGGATCTCCGTGCCGTGGGCACCAAAGACCTGGGACGACCTGCTCACCGCCGCGCGAGCGGTGAAGAAGAGCGGACAGAACGTCGTCGCGTTCTGGGCCCCGGCCGGGACGAGCGCCGGCGCGGGCGGCGTGCTGCAGGGCAGCGCGAACATGGTTTACGGATCATCGACGCCCACGATCTACGACTACAAGACCAACAAGTGGGTCGTCGACAGCCCCGGCCTCAGGGAAACGTTCCAGTTCTACAAGAGCGTTTATTCGGAGGGGCTCGGCGGTTCCACCTCCGACCTCTTCTCGCCCAAGGCGGTCGGCCGGCCGGTGGTTCTGCTGAAGGACCACCAGATGGCCATCGCGGTCGGATCCAACTGGTTCGCGGACGCGTGGACCGAGGAAAACCGACATTGGGCGACGGCAGCGCAGGAGGCCAGCGCCGTGCCGCTGCCGACCTCCAAGGGCCAGGCTCCAGGGAGCGCCAGCACCCTCGGCGGATGGGCGGTCGCGATCTCCAAGGTGACCAAGCACCCCCAGCTGTCATGGGGCTTGATCAAGGTCATCCAGAGCGACGACAACCAGACGTACATCGCCAACCGCGCGGGCTTTGTCCCGCCAAGCCAGACAGTCGCTCACTCCGACGGCTTCCTCAACTTCGCACCGCCGTTCAACAAAGCGTTCGGCGATGCGCTTCCGAACGCGAGGCTGGTCCCCTCCGAGCAAGAGGGTTACCCGGCGTGGGTTCAAGGCATCGGTCAGGCGACGGGCCAGATTGCGACTGATCCAAATACCTCGGTTGACGCGGCGATCAAGATCCTGCATGACACCGTGGCCAACCAGGTCGGCGCGGATAAGGTCGAAACTCTGAAATAACAACACTGGGGGGCGGGGCGGGCCGCTGCCCGCCCTGCCATACCCACCTCTTCAGGAAAGGAGCACTCGATCATGTACTCGGGCCCGGTCATCGACTGTGACGTCCACCACGCTCGGAGCACAGACGCCGAGCTGATCCCTTACCTGTCCAGGGGCTGGCGCGAGTACGTCACCGATCGCGGCCCGGCGGGCAACGTGCCGCTGACGGTGCAGGACGGATTTCCCAACCCGCATGGCTTCATGCGCGCGGACACATATCCGAAGGGAGGTGGCGAACCGGGTTCGGACTATCCGACCATGCGGGACCAGCTGCTCGCGGCGTCGGACGTCCGTCGCGCGATCCTGACGTTTGGCGATGACAGCCACCTCGCGGGTCACCACAACCCTTACTTCGCCGCTGAGCTCGCTCGCGCGGCGAACGACTGGAGCGTCGATCGCTGGCTGAGCCAGGATCCGCGGCTCTTCTCATCCATCATGGTCGGCAGCCAGCTGCCTGACGTCGCGGCGGAGGAGATCCGTCGCCACGCCGCCAACCCGCGCATGGTCCAGGCGATGCTCGTCGACAACCCCTTCAACCGCGGTTTCGGCCATCCGGTCTTCCATCCCATCTACGCGGCCGCGGAAGAGACTGGCCGTCCGGTAGCGATCCACGGTGGCGCCGGCGGCTGGGCAAATCCGCCCAGCACTGGCGGCGGCAGCGTGAGCACGTACTTCGAGACGCATGTCCTCTGGCCGCAGGCGATCCAGACCCACCTGGTCAGCTTCATCGCGCATGGGGTTTTTGAGAAATACCCCCGGCTGCGCATCGTCTTGATCGAGGGCGGGTCGGCGTGGATACCGAGCCTGTTGTGGCGCTTTGACGCGGAGTACAAGGGCCTGCGCCGGGAGGTGCCATGGCTCAAGCGACTGCCGAGCGAATACTTCGCCGACCACGTGTGGGTCACGACGCAGCCCCTCGAGGTGGCGCCCAGGAAGGAGAACGTCGTCGAGCTGCTGCGGTCGATGAAGCTCGAGGACCACCTCGTCTACTCGTCCGACTACCCGCACTGGGATGCGGACGAGATCGAATACCTGACGGCCAGGCTTCCCAGCGAGTGGCACCGCCGCGTCTTCTTCGGCAACGCGTGCCGCCTCTACGACTGGAAGGAAGAGGACATCGAGCACGCGGGAGCGGTGGTGGAACAGACCAGGTGAGGGTCGACGTCGGCGCAGTCTCGGATTTCGAGGACCGCCGCCTGCGGATCGTGATCGCGGCGAACCATCAGGTCGGCGTCTTGCGGTGGCGCGACCGCTTCTACGCGTTGCACAACCGCTGTCCGCATCAGAGTGGGCCGGTCTGCCTCGGCATCGTCAGCGGACGGCTCAGCAGCGAGAAGCCGGGCTCGATGGAGGTCGACGAGGAAACGCCCGTGATCGCGTGCCCGTGGCATGGATGGGAGTTCGAGCTCGAGCGGGGTCGCGCACTGTGGGATCCGAGCTACGCGGTGAAGGTCGTACCGGTGCGAGTGGAGTCCGACCGCGTTGTGCTCGAGGTCGGCAAGAGCGCGATCTAGTCCTTCGCGCTCGAGGTGTGCGTGCTCACTGTGTAGCGCGCGATCCGCTCTTCGTCGAGCACAAGCCCGAACCCGGGGCGGTTGGGAACGTGGACGCAACCATCCTGCTCGATGGTGAGCGGCTCGAGCAGCATCTGGTCGCGCGCCGCCGCTGTGAATCCACTCGGCGGGTCGTGCGGAAACTCGAGGAATGGGCAGTTCGGAATCGCGGCCGCCACGTGAAGGTTCGCCATGAGCCCGATCCCGTTGCCCCATGTATGCGGGGCGACCTCCAACCCCGAGGCTTCGGCGAGCGCGGCGACCTTACGCATCTGGCCGACGCCTTCTGAGAGCAGAGCGTCGGGCTGAAGGATGTCGTAACAGCCGCGATCGATCAGCAGCTTGAACTCGTGGAGGCCGTGGTTGTCCTCGCCGCCGGCGATGGCCAGCGTGTCCAGCTTGTCGCGAAGGCGGTGGAGGCCGTCGTAGTCGTGCCGCGGCAGCGGCTCCTCGAGCCACCGCACCTGCATCAGCTCGAGCTCGCGCGCCACCGCCAGCGCCGTCGGGAATCCCCAGCTGTGGTGTCCGCCGTGCCCCGGCTCGACCCCGGCCTGGTTCGCATCGACCATGATCTCGATGCGATCGCCGACCACAGCGCGCACAGCTTCGACGACCTTCAGGTCGTCCCGAGGGTTGGTGAGATGAAATCGAAACTTGACCGCTTTGTAGCCTTCGGACAGCATCCGCTGCACGTCGTCGACGCGCTGCGCGGGCGAGCGGACCTCGGCGGTCGCGCAGTACGCGACGACGCGGTCGGAAAAGCCGCCCCACAGCCGCGCGACGGGTAGGCCCGCGACCTTTCCGATGATGTCCCAGAGCGTCATCTCCATGCAGTAGACCGGCGCGCCCAGGATCTCGCTGTCGCGAAGCACCGGAATCAGACGCTCTACCTGCGTTGGGTCCTGGCCGAGGAAATACGGGGCGACGAATCGATCGATGGCGATCGCCGCTTCCAGGCCGGCATGCGCAGCGCCGATTCCCTTGACGCCCTCGTCGGTCTCGACCTCGATGAGGACCATCAGCAGGTCCGGCTGGTTGCGCCCCCGCGCCCAGGCGGGATGAAATTCGCGCTCGAGTGGGAAATCAAGGACGCGGCAGGTGATGCTGTCGATCTTCAACTGCGGATCACCGCGGCCAGCAGCTGCGCCGACTCGAGCACAGACTCCTCGACCGCGACGAATGGGTCTTCGTACTCGATGCTGATCGTGCCGCTGAAGCCGCGGTCCCGCAGCAAAGCCACGAATCGTCCCCACCACTCGCGGTCGTGACCGCGCCCGATGGTGGCGAAGTTCCACGGCATCTCGTCCGGCGGGTTTGGCCAGCGGTGGTCGAACAGCCCGTTGAGAGCCATGCGCTGCGGATGCAGCGTCGTGTCCTTCCCGTGGACGTGGCCGATGTCGTCGCCGAGCGCCTGAACGATGGCCAGCGGGTCCATCGACTGCCAGAAGAAGTGGCTCGGATCGAGGTTGACGCCGAGGTTTGTGCCGAGCTTGCGCGCGCGCCTGAACGTCTCGACGTTGTAGACGTACGTGCCCGGGTGCAGCTCGAAGCAGATCATGAGCTGTGGATGCTCCTGCCGGGCGAACCGCGAGAGCTCGCTCCAGTAGGGCGCGACTCGTTCCCGCCACTGCCAGTCCGCGATGCCCTCGAGGTCCGGCAGCCAGCCCCCTGCCGAGAAATGCGGCGCGACCCGGTCTGATGCGCCCGCCCCCGGGCAGCCGGACATGGCCACCAAGCGATCGACCTCCAGCTCGGCCGCCAAACGGATGGCGTTGCGCAGGTCGGTGTCGTGCCGCTGGGCCAGATCCGGGTTCGGGTGAAGCGGGTTGCCGGAGACGTTGAGCGCGGAGATTCCGAGCCCGGCATCTTCCACGTCGCTTTTCAGGCGCCGAATGGCGTCGGGGTGTCCGAGCAGATCACTGGGCGCGCAATGCGGAACCGGCGAGTATCCGCCCACGCCAAGCTCGAGGTCCTGGACAAGACCGGTCTGGGCTGCCCAGCCGGCGACCTCGGACAGGGTTCGGTCGGGCATGGCGTCGGTGAAGAACCCCGTCCGCAGGCCGTTTTTGGAGCGTTCCAAAATTGCCTGTCAACGTATGGCCTGGAGGCTCCTCTTGTCAATCAGGTGGCGCTCGACGGTGCAGCGTTCGACGAACTCATGGTCGAGCTCGATGCCGAAGCCAGGGCGGTCGGGCACGGCAAGACAGCCGTCCGCGTCGATCCAGGGCTGCTCCACGAGCATCTGGCTCAATGCGGACGCAGGCCATCCCGGGGGTTCATGCGGAAACTCGAACCAGGACGCGTTGGGCACGGAGGCGACCAGCTGGAGGTTGGCGAGCAGGCCAATCCCGTGGGTCCAGGTGTGGGGCGCGATGAGCAGGCCCGCGGCTTCGGCCAGTGCCGCAATCTTGCGCATCTGATAGACGCCTTCCGACAGCACCGCGTCCGGCTGGAGGACGTCGTAGCACTCGCGGTCGATCAGCAGCTTGAACTCGTGCACGCCGTGGTTGTTCTCGCCGCCCGCCACAAGGAGCGTGCCCAGCCTGTCGCGCAGCCGGCGCAGGCCGTCGTAGTCGTGTCGCGGCAGCGGCTCCTCCAGCCAGACGACGCCGAGGCGCTCGAGCTCGAGCGCGACCTCGACCGCGGTGCGGAAGCTCCACTGGCGATGGCCTTCGAAACCGGGCGCCAGCCCGGCCTGGTTCGCGTCGACCATGATCGCGATCCGATCACCAAGCTCTTTGCGAATCGCTTCCACCACCTGGATGTCGTCGCGATGGTCGTCCGAGTGGAAGCGCAACTTCACTGCCTTGAATCCCTCCGCCAGGATCCGGCGACAGTCCTCCACGCGCTGCTCGGACGATCGGACCTCTCCGGTTGCGCAGTACGCGGGTACGCGACTCGCAAACTGGCCCCACATCTTCGAAGCCGGTAGTCCTGCGGCCTTGCCCGCGATGTCCCATAGAGCGATTTCCATGCAGTAGACGGGCGGGCCGACGATCTCGGCGCCTTTCAGGATCGCGGTGAGCTGCTCCGGTGCTGCCCCGTCGCGTCCTATGAGATGCGGCGCCACGAAACGTTCGATTGCGACCGCGGTTTCAGAGCGGGCCTCCGCCGCCGTGATCCCAACGAGACCGGCGTCGGTGTGGACCTCGATAAGGGTCATGAAGTACGAGCTCTGGACTTCACCTCGCCCCCAAGCGGGGCGGAACGGCGCCGGCAGAGGCACGTCAAGGACGCGCGACGTGACCGCGGTGATCGTGGTCGGGCTTGCCATTCAAAGGATTCCAACACGTTTGTCTGCGAAGGGGGCGGATGGCACAATGAAGTTGCACATGAACCGTCTCGAAGAAAGAGATCTTCGGAGCCTGGAGCGGAGGAGCATGTACTCGATCTTCGCGCCGCTGAATGGGAGCGACGGTCTGTCGCGGGAGCTCGCTCTGGACGATAAGTCAAATCCGACGAGGTCGGGCGAGCTCGCGGTCTGGGGCTTCCTGCGGCGCCGCACTCGCCATCGTCCTTCCGCCGACGAGCAGTGGGTGCCCGCCATGTTCATGTTCGTCCGCCGCTTCTCCTAGCGTCTGGTGCCGCGGTCAGCGCCAACCGGTTGACGCGCGAGCGGTCTAGCGCCGGTAGACGCTGATCACGACGACGCGCGTGGTCTCTCCCGTGAGCGAGGTGGGCCCGTCCGCGATCTCCTGGAAGACAAGCGTGGAGCCCGGCGGCGGGGTATCGGCCCATGTGAGGACGAGCAGATCGCCGGGCTGCGCCGCCGCGAGATCGCCGGGCGACGACATGGCATGAATGCCCACGCTGCCCAGCGGGTCGGAGAGCCGCGGGTCCGGCAGCAGGTCGACGAGCGCGTCTTCCGGGCCGAGGCGTTGGGAGACGAGAACCGTGTGGCCGTCGGCGAGGTCGTGCGCTCGGGCGATGGCGTCGAGCCCACCCGATTCGAAAGACCTGGCCGCGCGGGTCGGATAGGCCAGCGCGTAGTCGAGGTAATACGGAGCGGCGACCGCCAGCACGCAAGCGACAGCGATGGCCGTTCGGATCCTTCTGGCGCGCAGCCATGGTATGAGCGCCTGCCATCCGTACGCGAGGAGCAGGAGAAGAAACGGCAGCACGACGACGTCACGCCGCGCGCTGACTCCCACGGCGAACGATGGCGCCGCCGGAGCGATCAAGGTGCCGAGCAGAGCGATCCTGGCGAGCGGCTCGTCTCGCCTGCGCCAGGCGGCCACTGCTCCGAGAACCAGCGGGACCGCCGCGGTCACGAAGAGAAGACCTTCGAATCCGGTGGAGTGACGCAGGTTGCTGTCGCCGCGGATGAACAAAAGGAGTGGACCCTGGTACTGGAGGTAGTCCCACACCGCCTCGCGAGCGCCGCCGATGATCCCGTCCTTGGCGAAGACGCTCACCGCGCCAAGCCGCGCGGTGGCGGCGCCGCCCGCGATGACGAGGACGATCACCGCGAGCACGACCGGCGTGGCGATGGCCGCGAGGCGCGCTCCCCGCAGGGTGTGGCGAAACGCGAAGACCACTATCAGAAGCAGCGCCGGCGTGAAGAAGCGCGCGGGCTGGGCGGTGAAACAGGCTGCGCCAAGCGCGATGCCGGCCGCGAGCCACGAGCTGAGACGGCGATCCCCGCCGGCGGCGAGCGCCACCAGCGACAGCACGTAAAAGAGCGGCGTGAGGAGATCGGTCTCCAGCATCGTTCGCCCGAGGTGGAAGAACCACGGCTCGAACGCCGCCTCGAGCACGAGGATCAATGTCACCGCGAACGACCGCGTCAGCCCCCAGCCGAGCCATCCTGCGGCAAAGGCGAGCGCGATCCCGGCGACGGCGTTGGGCAGCCTGATGACCCAGGGCGTCAGCGGGAGAAACGCTGTGAGCAGCGCTTCGAGGTAGACGCCGGCGGGGCCCTTGTAGTCGCCTGACGAACGGAAGAACAGCGGCCAATGCGTGCCGAACTGGTCGGTTCCGTAGTGCGAGATGGTCCAGCCGTTGTAGCCGAATCCCGCCTCGTCGCTGAACAATCCGGGCGGGGCGCTGCCTAGGGCGATCAGGTGGCTTGCGATCACCAAGCAGGCGGCGACCGCGCCGACAACGTAAAAGCGCTGGGGTAAAGCGATTCCCACAGGATGAGAGATGGACGGGCGGCAAGCAATTCCGGGCCACTGGCGCCCGATACGCGTTATTGGGGTGAGAGGGAGGAACAGGCGTGTTCGCCTGGGGAGGTGCCCCGATGACCACATTTCGGAAGCGACGGCAGGTCGGACCCGAGGACATCGTCTGGTCGCGCCTGCTCGTCCTGCAGTCGAAACGCCTCCTGTTGGGCTGCGCCCTGCGCCGCGTGCGGAGAACTGGAGCCAGAGCCGATCGCCGGTGGGCCGTGCGGCTCCGCGCGGACGCGAACCGTGCCGAGGACGCGTACCGCGCGTCCCAGGCCACCTATGGGTCGACCCGGCCATCGGCTTACTGGGTCGCGGTCTGCCGGCGGATGATCGACCAGGGCGAGGCTTCCGCCGCCAGGCTCAAAGCCGACGTTCCGGGCCTATCCGCCGCGGACCGATTCGAGAAGGCGACGGATCTGCAGATGTTCGAAGAGCTGATCGATCAATGGCGAGCGTCCGTGAATCGCGGCATGCCCTAGGCGCCTCCGCGCGCGTCCTCTTCTATGTGTGGGCCTAATGCGCGGGCAACGGCTCCACCGCCTTCGCCGGCACATGGCTCATGGCGTGTTCCGCCAGCGCCATGATCGTCAGGGCGGGATTCACGCCGAGGTTGACCGGAATCGCCGACGCATCGACGATGTAAAGACCAGGGTGGCCGAACACCCGACTGCGGTCGTCGCATACGGCGGTTTGCCAATCCGAGCCGATGGCCGCCCCGCCCAGTATGTGCGCGGTTGACGGAATATCGAACAGCACCTCGTTGATCGAGCTGTTGGGCCAGCCCCCGATCTTCCTGGCCACCCTCTTCGCAATCTCGTTCCCGACCGGTATGTAGGAAGGGTTTCGCTTCTCCCGTGCGGCGGGGTATCTCGAATCGATCTGCTTGGTGAACGGCCAGAACCACCTGCGCCGCCGGACCAGCTCGAGATGGTTGTCCGAAATCTGCATCACCAGCAGCAAGATCGTCCGGCGTGCCCACCCGAGGGGCACCAGTGAACGGAGGAAGTCACCTGGTCGCATGACGCAGTTGACCAGGAAACGCAGTGGACGTGGCAGACCGGGGCCACCGTCGGTCAACGGCTTGGCCAGCAGTCCGATGAGGTCAGACCCGCGCGGGTAGCGCACTGGCTGGATGTGGGTGACATCGTCGGGATAGATGCCTGAGGTGATGGCAACGCCTTCGGTGAAATCGACATCGCTGCGGCGCGAGGTGGCGCCGACGATCGCCTCGCTGTTGGTTCGAACGCGAAGGCCGAGCGCCGGCGACAGGCCTTCCAGCCAACCGTTGTCCCTCGCGCGCAGCAGCAGGTCCATCGTGCCGAGAACGCCCGCCGCCAGGACGACCATCGGAGCCGTCCACTCCATCCGGCCGCGCCGGAACGCGCTGGTGCCGCGAAAGCTGGTGAGCCGGTAGCCCCCGCTCTCTTCTTTCTCGATCCGCTGCACCTGGGTTTCGGGATAGATGCTTGCGCCCAGCTTCTCCGCCAGGTAGAGGTAGTTCTTGTCGAGGGTGTTCTTGGCGTTGTGGCGGCATCCGACCATGCAGCCCCCGCAGAAGACGCACCCTGAGCGGTCCGGACCTTTGCCATCGAAATACGGATCGGGCACCGACTGACCGGGCGTGCCGAAAAAGACCGCGACCTCCGTGGGCTGGAAGGTGTCACCCCTGCCGAGTTCCTCCGCGCACTCCTTGAGGATCTGGTCGGCCGGGGTGAGGCGCGGATTCGTAACCGCGCCCAGCATTCTCTTGGCGGTCGCGTAGTGCGGCGCGAGCGCTCGCTCCCAGTCCTTGGTGGCGGGCCAGTCAGGGCGCTTGAAGACTTCCGATCGCGGGACCGGGAGCGTGTTCGCGAAGACCAGGCTTCCGCCTCCGACCCCGGCGCCTGACCCGACCAGGATGTCGCTCAGCAGCGTCAGTCGCAGGATGCCGTGGCAAAACAGCTTCGGCTGCCACAGAAAACGCCGCACGTTCCAGTTTGTCCGGGCGAAGTCTTCGGCCTCGTACCGCTTGCCGGCTTCGAGCACGGCCACGCGGTAGCCCTTCTCGGCCAGCCGCAGCGCGGCGACCGAGCCGCCGAAGCCCGAACCGACGACCAGCACGTCGTACCTGTCCACCACCGCCATCGCCGGCATGCTCTCGCGTCGCGCCCGCGACGTCAAATCCGGATGCATCATCCTTGTGCCCGGAGATGAGAGTCACGGTCGACATCGACGTTCCCGCGCGCATGCGCGACGGCACGATGCTCCGGGCCAACGTGTACCGACCCGACGGCGACGGCCCATGGCCAACCCTGTTGACGCGATCGCCATATGGCAAGGACGACCAGGGCGCGCTGAGCGTGCTCGACCCGGTGCAAGCCGCGCACAAGGGATTCATGGTTGTGATCCAGGACTGCCGGGGCAGGTTCGCGTCGGAAGGCGAGTGGACTCCGTTCTGGTTCGAGGAGCAGGACGGCTACGACTCGGTCGAGTGGGCGGCCAGGCTTCCCGGCTCCAGCGGACGCGTCGGCATGTACGGTGAGAGCTACTTCGGCAACACGCAGTGGCTGGCGGCGGTCGGGCAGCCGCCGTCCCTCGCCGCGATCTCTCCTGCTTTGACGTGGTCGGAGCCGATGGACGGAGTGTTTGCGCGCGGAGGCGCGGTCGAGCTGGGGCTCGCGCTGCCCTGGTCGATCCAGACCGGGATGAATCACTTCGAGCGGGCGCAGCGCGACATCGCGCCGCTCATCGATGCGTACGACCGCATTCTTGAGGACGGTTACGACGCGGCTGCTCTTGATCGGTACGGACTTGGGGACATCGGCCTTTTTCGGGGCATCGACGATCCGGAGTTCGCTGCGCGAACCCGCGTCGCCGGCCGGCACTCACGAGTGATGGTGCCGACCTTCCACACGGCGGGATGGCACGACCTGTTTCTTCAGGGAACGCTGGACAACTATGTCGCCATGTCAGGGCTGGGGCGCGATGCACGCCTGCTGGTCGGGCCGTGGACGCACGCTACCTTCGCGGATCCGATTGGGGAAGAGGTCTTCGGCGTCCGCGCCGCTCGCTTCGGCGCTCCCTCGCACCGGCAGGGCGACGCCAACGACCTGCAGCTCGCGTGGTTTCGGCATCACCTGGCTGAGGACCGCACGGTGGACCTTTCCTCGGCGCCCGTGCGGATTTTTGTGATGGGCCGCAACGTCTGGCGTGACGAAACGTCGTGGCCGCTCGCACGCGCAAAGCAGGGGAGGTGGTTTTTCCACGCCGACGGCTCGTTGAGCCCAATCCAACCGACGTCGGACGAGGTCGCCTCGCGTTTCCACCACGACCCCGCCGACCCGGTGCCGACACACGGTGGGTCGCACCTGATGGCGCCGGCGTTTCCGGCCGGACCGCGGGACCAGTCTCGGATCGAGCAGCGCGATGACGTGCTGGTCTTCACCTCTTCGCCGCTGGAGCGCGACCTGGAGGTGACGGGTCGCGTGCGTGCGGTGCTGCATGCGGACAGCGCTGCTACCTCCGCCGATTGGATCGTCCGGCTGTGCGACGTCCACCCCGACGGCCGCTCACTCAACCTGTGCGACGGCATCCTCCGCGCCGGTCGAGCAGAGCGTCATGAGATAGATCTCTGGTCGACGAGCAACGTTTTTTTGAGGGGGCACCGGTTGAGGGTTCACGTCACCGGTAGCTGCTTCCCGCGATGGGACAACCACCCCAACTCCGCCGACCAGACGATCCATCACGACTCATCCCGCCCGTCTTACATTGAACTTCCAGTTGTGTAAATTAACTTGCCTCTCGTACCAATGTTCGATACGATGAAGTCATGGTCGACATGGCCCCCGCGGGCGAGACAATCGCCTGTCAGCTGATCAGCCTGCGCCGGGTCATCGACCAGCTCGAGCTCAAGTTCTCTCAACTCGCCGCTGAGTTCGACCAGACCGACTGGTGGGACGACGAAGGCTTTAACACTTCTGGGGATTGGATCCGCTTCAACTGCCGGATGACCTCCAACGCGGCCTACGACCGGCTTGCGGTGGGTGAGCGCCTGACCGACCTGCCGCGCAGCACCGACGCCATGGATGGGGGCGAGATCGGCTTTGCCC
>VBEF01000127.1 GCA_005881275.1 Chloroflexota bacterium | reverse complement strand
GCAGCATCGGAGGCCCGGTCACGGTGAGCTCGACGCAGCCGGTCCTGGCCGCGCAGCGGGTCCAGTACTACTCGACCTTCAACGAGATCTGGGCCGGCTGACGAACCCCCGGTTCGGTCTGGTGAACATCAAGGCGGTGCTTGCTCTGGCGAGCATCGCCGCCTTGAACCTCGGTGTGGCCCACGCCGCTGCGCCCAGCCAGGCAGCAGCTGTGGCGGCTGCGCTGCCGCAGACCAGGCTCGAGTTCGGCGTGGCGAACGATCCGGGGAACTTGGGCTGGATGACGGCGAGCGGCGTTCCGTGGGGATACCGCTATCAATACCTTTCCGCCGGCGTCAACACGAACCAGGGCTGGGAGACCTGGAACAGCCCGACCGGCGCTTTCGCCACCTCTTACATGGACGCGTCCAGCGCCATCGGATACCTCCCCGTCTTCAGCTACTACGAGCTCCTGCAGTCGAACCCGTCCACGGGCACCAACGAGTCGGACCGGGACTACAGCAACCTCAACAACGCGAGCACCATGGCCGCCTACTACGCGAACTTCAAGCTGCTGATGCAGAAGGCAGGCGCGTACGGCAAGACCGTGGTCGTGCAGGTGGAGCCCGACCTGTGGGGCTACCTGCAGCAGCGCGCGTCCGGTGGTGACGCCTCCACGGTCAGCGCCAGCGTGTCGGGTTCGGGCTTCGCCGACGTGGCCGTCGCGGATGCCACCGCTGGCTTCCTCAACTCGGCCGGCATCGCGAGCAACCCCTACGGCAGCACGTGGGACCTGGTCTTCAACGACCTGGACGACCACGACGCCGCGTGGTGGGAGCAGCAGGGTCGCGACAATGCGTCGTTCACGCACTGGTGGGACCCGTCCAACACGACCTATCCGAACTTCACCCGCTACCTGGCATGGGTCGGCGAGCTGAAGGCGAAGACCGGCCGGCCGCAGGTTGCGTGGCAGGTGCCGGTCGGCAACCAGTACTTCCTCACCATGAACAACACGTGCGGGCATTACCAGGACAATGTCGCGCCCTATTTCATGAGCCACGCGAGCGACCTGTTCTCGGCGGGTCTGATCGCGGTCCTGTTCGGCGCCGGCAACCAGTGTCAGACCACCTACCTGGATGGGGCCAAGGACGGCGTGACCAACAACGGTGGGGCTACAACCACCGATGCCCTGGGCGGATGCGCCGCCTGCAATACGCATACCTCGACCGTGGCGGATGACGACGGGGGCTTTCTCCGCCAGTTCGTCGGGCAGTACTACGCCGCCGCGAACTGCCTGGGCACCGTGATCGCCAGGTCGTTCCTCAACTGGTACGACAACGCGTCGGCCGGCATGGTCGCCGACAACATCCACATCCTCAATCCCGGCGCCGGTACGAGCTCCGGCTGCGTCACCGTGAGCGGTCAGGCTGTGGCGTCATGGAGCGCGGGGCCGGGTCAGGAGACATACGTCACCATGCCGCGGGGAACCATCGGAGGGCCGGTGACGATCATCGTCAGCAGCGGGGAAGCAGTGCTTGCGTCCCAGAGAGTGCAGTTCAACCAATCGTTCAACGAGGTGTGGGCGCAAACTGCTGCCCAGGCCTCGACGACCAGCTTCGTGAACTGGTACGACAAAGCCTCGGCCGGCATGCTGAACGACAACATCCACGTCCTCAATCCCGGCGGCACGGCCGCCAACGTGACGGTCAGCCTCCCGGGCGCGACCGCGCAGATGTTGAGCGTGGCGCCGGGTGCTGAGTCCTACGCGACCTTCCCCCAGGGCACCATCGGCGGACCGGTGACGATCACCTCGGACCAGCCGGTGCTGGCCTCGCAGCGGGTCCAGTTCCAGCAGACCTTCAACGAGGTCTGGGCCCAGAGCGCGACCCAGGCCGCCACGACCAGCTTTGTGAACTGGTACGACAAGGCCTCGGCCGGCATGTTCAACGACAACATCCACGTCCTCAACCCAGGTGGGACGGCGGCGAGCGTGACGGTCAGCCTGCCCGGGGCGAGCTCACAGATGCTGAGCGTCGCGCCCGGTGCCGAGGCCTACGCGAACTTCCCCCAGGGCACCATCGGCGGACCGGTCACGGTGACCTCGACCCAGCCGGTGCTGGCCTCGCAGCGGGTCCAGTTCAACCAGTCCTTCAACGAGGTCTGGGCGGAGAGCGCGGCCCAGGCCGCCACGACCGGCCACCTCAACTGGTACGACAAGGCCTCGGCGGGCATGT
>VBEF01000021.1 GCA_005881275.1 Chloroflexota bacterium | reverse complement strand
GTCATGAGCCTCGACCACGGACCGACGCTCAGCTTTTACGTCCACGATCCGGATGGCAATACCTGCGAGGTTTACTGGGCGACCGGCCGCCGCCCGGGTGGGGCCATTGGCCCGATCGACCTGGCGAAGCCTGAAGAAGAGCTGCTCGATCTGATCCGCAGCTGATCGCCGATGGTGGGCGGCGAGGGTTTCGAACCCCCGACCTCCAGCATGTCAAGCTGGCGCTCTTCCAACTGAGCTAGCCGCCCACTTCAGGAATGGGCTGGAATGAACGACTTATTGTAGGAGCGTGGCTCCATACATCGGCCGGCGCATGCGCCGCGTCGAAGACGAGCGACTCATCACGGGCCGCGGCCGGTTTGCCGGGGACATCAAGCTCGACGGTCTCGTCCACCTCGCCTTCTGCCGCTCCACCCTCCCCCACGCGCGTATCCAGGCGGTCGACGCGTCGGCGGCTTTATCGATGCCGGGCGCCATCGCGGTCTGGACGGCCGACGATCTGCCGGAGACTGCCGGCGGCCTGAGCGATTGGGGCCCCGAGGACATGGAGAGTCGGGGCCGGCCGATCCTGAATCGCGACGAGGTCAACTACGTCGGCGAAGCCTTCGCGGTGGTGGTCGCAGAGAGCCCTTATCAGGCTCTTGACGCGGCGGAGTCGGTGATCGCGGAGATGGATCCTCTGCCCGCGGTCGGCGATGTGAGCACGGCGACGGCCTCTGGCGCCCCGCCGGTGCACTCGGACATGAAGGGCAACGTCGCGCGCGCGAAGACGACGAGCTACGGGGACATCAAGACAGCTTTTGGACGGGACAGCGTCACCGCGAAAATTCGCCTGACCACGGCTCGGATCGCGGGCGCGGCGATGGAGCCACGCACCGTCACAGCCTCGCCGGATCCCGAGACAGGAGGGATCAAGGTTTGGACCTCGACCCAGAACGTCTTCGGCGTTCGCGAGTCCATCGCGGGGGTGCTTGGGCTCGACGAAGACAAAGTTCGCGTGCTCGCGGAGGACGTTGGCGGCGGGTTCGGCGCGAAGGGCTCGGTGTTTCCCGAAGAGGTCCTGACCGCGCTCGCGGCGTGGCGCCTGAAGCGGCCTGCGAGATGGGTGGCCACGCGCAGCGAGGACGGCGCCACCACGGCGCAAGGGCATGGCTCCGTCATCGAGCTCGAGATCGCGTCTGATCGCCACGGCAAGCTGCGTGGTTTGCGGGGCCGGCTGATCCACGACCTGGGCGCGTACGCGGGATCTGGCGCCGGCCAGCCGGACATCATCGTGTCCCACATGCTGTCGGCCTATGTCCTGCCGGCGATGGAGGTCGAAGCGCGTCTTGTCTACACCAACACGGTGCCGACCGGCTTCATCCGCGGCGGCGGCCGCCCGCTGGGCAACTACGCCGTCGAGCGCGTGATCGATCGCCTCGCTCGCGCGCTGCAGATTTCGCCCATCGAGCTCCGGCGGCGAAACCTGGTCCAGCCGGAGCAGATCCCTTTCACGACCGGCTATCCGGCCGGCCGCCGCGGGCTCGTGTACGACAGCGGCGACTATCCGAAGCTGCTGGAGCTCACGCTCGAAAAGCTCGGCAAGGTTCCCTCGCATTCCGACGGACGGCTCGTGGGAGTCGGCGTCGCCTGCTGCGTCGAATCGACCGGGTTTGGACGCGGCGAGCCCGCCCGGATTCGGATTCAGAAGGACGGCACGGCCCTCCTGTCCGTCGGTTCGACGCCGCAGGGCCAGGGCCATCAGACGATGGCGGCCCAGGTGGCGGCCGACCGATTGGGCTGGCCATTCGACAAGATCCACGCTGCGCAAGAGGCTGCTGGAACGCGCCGGCGACGTGCTCGAGGCGGATGCGGCAGACCTTGTGATCGAGGACGGCGTCATCACGGTGCGCGGTGCCCCGGCGAAGAGCGTGCCCGCCACCGACATCGTGCCGGACGAAGGCCTCGAGCTGCTGGAAAGCTTCGACCCCCACCGCCCTCTCGCCTACTCGAGCGGATGCCATGCCGCCATCGTCGCGGTCGACCCGGAGACGGGCCAGGTGGAGGTGCTTCGCTACGTCATCGCGCACGACATAGGCCAGCCGATCAACGAGCTGATCGTCGAGGGACAGATGCACGGTGGCTTCGCTCACGGATTGGGTTATGCGTTGTTCGAGGCCGCGGCGTACGACCCTGACGGCAATTTCAGAACGGCGAGCTTCCTCGACTACACGATCGTGAGCACCGGGGAGGTTCCCCCACCTGCGCTGGTCCACATCTCAACGCCCACCGACGCGAATCCGGAAGGATTCAAAGGCGCCGGCGAAAGCGGGACCATCCCCGTGCCGGCGGCGATCTCCAACGCGGTGGAGGACGCCCTTTGCAAGGTGCGGGCCGACGCCGTCGTCGATCATCTGCCGATCACGTCCGACCGAATCGTCGAAATCTTGGGATCCTGACCGCTGTCGATTGACCCTCGCGCGACAGTTCCGCCAGTCAACGCGGGCGGTGTGAACTGGCGGCGCAACCTCGCGGCGCTGTGGTTCGCCGAGTTCACCGCGATCTTCGGATCCAGCTTTGCGTTTCCGTTCCTCTCCATCTTTCTGTCCAAGGACCTCGGCGTGCATGCAGGTCGGGACCTCGACCTGTGGACCGCCGCCTCGGCGAGCGCGTCGGGGTTCGCTCTGGCGGTCGCGAGCCCGGTCTGGGGGGTGTTGGGGGACCGCTTCGGCCGCAAGCCGATGCTGCTGCGCTCGATGGTGGGCGGCGCGATCACGGTCGGGTTGATCTTCTTCGTCCAGAACCCGACGGAGCTGATCGTCCTCCGGTTCTTGCAAGGCGCCACCAGCGGGACCGTGGCCGCGGCAACAGCGCTGGTCGCCGCGGAGACGCCGCGCTCGCGCGTCGGGTGGGCGTTGGGCGTGGTGACATCGGCGGTCGCGCTGGGCGGGGCGATCGGTCCGGTGGTGGGCGGCCTCGCCGGCGACCTGTTCGGGCTGCGGCTCGTGTTTCTGGGCGGGGGTGTCGCGCTGTTCCTGGCGATCATTCCGGTGGTCTTGATCGTGCGCGAGAGCCCTTTGGTCAGGGCTTCTGGTGCTCGGCTGAGCACATTGGCGGTGATCAATCAGAGACCTGGTCTCGACCGAGCACTCGCCGTGCTGATCGGCTCGCAGGGTTTGATCAGCACGGTCAACGCGGCCACGCAGCAGCTCGTCGTCCTGCGATTGCTCGAGCTTCTCTCGACTGGCGTGTCCGCGGTGAGCGGACTTGGGTTCGGGCTGTCAGGACTCGCGAGCAGCGCCGCCGCCATCGGCTACACGCGAGTGACTGCGCGGCTCGGCTACGTGCGCACCGCGGCGGTGGCCGCGGGACTTGTGGCTGTCGCGGTGGCGGCCCTTGGGGTTGCTCCGTGGGCGGCCATGATCGTGATCGCGATGGCGCTCAACGGGCTTTTCAGTGGAGTGGTCCTGCCCGCCACCGCCAGCATGATCGGGCTGGAAACTCCGTCTGCGGCACAGAGCACCGTGTTTGGATTGAACGCGAGCTCGGTCGCACTCGGATTCGCTCTCGGACCGGTCATCGGAGGCGGGGTCGCGGCGACCTCGGGCGTCCAGGCCTCGCTGTTCGTGGTCGCCGGGCTGGCCGTGGTGCTCGCGATCCTGATCGCGCGCGGCGCGCGTGAGCCGGCGCGATGAGGCTTATCCGGCTCGCGTATGCGGCTCTGGGTTTCGTGTTCGCTGGGCTTGGGATCTGGCTCGTGGTCACGCAACACGCGGCCTGGTGGCCTCTGGCCGTCTTCGCTCTCGCGCCGGATGTGACGATGCTCTTTGGATTTCGTCAAGGGCTGCAGCGCGGTCAGCTGGATCCGCGCGCCGTGCCGGCCTACAACGCGGTCCATCGCTACTGGGCGCCCATTGTCCTCGTCGTCGTGGCGTTCGTTGTGAACTCCACGCCGTGGGTCGCCGCCGGACTCGCATGGTGCGCGCACATTTCTTTCGACAGAAGTCTTGGCTTCGGCCTGCGCACGGCGCAGGGATTTCAGCGCGAGCGGGCGTCTTAACAGGCGGGATTGCGGGCACGGGCGGCCGTTCGTACTCTGCCCCCGCCCCACACACAAGGAAAACCCCAAGGGAGGGTGGGGGTTAGGGATGGGGGAATTTAGGGATGGGGGAATTTGGCCCGCGGATTTCAGCGGGGCTGGAATGGCTTGAGGTGGTCGAGATCCTTCTCGTCGATCCGTGCAAACAGCGCGGCGTCGTCGCTCCGATCGAGGAACCTGCGCGGCAGGATGACCTCCTTCTTGAACAAGCCCTCCGGCGTGAGCACGACCCCGACGAGCTGATCGCCGTCGAACAGCACATCCTTCACCGTCCCCAGCTTCTTGCCGGTGTGCCCGAGCATCACCTTCTCACCGGCGTCGATCTCGAGCTCACTCTCCGACTTATTGGCGAACTGCTCGAGCCAGTTCGGCACCTCAGGTCCCGAACCCAACACGCCCGCGACGTCCTCCAGCTCCTCACCCACCGACTCGGGCTTCTCGCGATACACGACGTACGGCTGGAGTCGGCGCACCTCGGCCGAGCTGAGGTTGAGGTCGACCCGGTCGTGCGTGACGGCCTTGACCGCGTCTTTCGGAGCGATGAACTCGTCGGACACGAGAAGCGAACCGGGCGATAGAAGGCGGCCGGAAAAGCCGGCGCTCTCCTTGACCACGAGCGACCTCAGCCTGTACTCGGTGTCGACGAGGACGTGGACCAGCTTGCCCACATGCTTTCCGTCACTCGAGTACACGTCCGCGCCGAGATGGAAGTCGTCAGCGTGCCACGCCGGCGGCTCTTCGCGCATAGTCGAAGCGTAGCGGGCCAAAACGTCGCCCTCGCGCGATCCTCTAATGTGGAGCGTCACCGCCATGGAAAAGCGAACCACGCCTCCACCCACTGTCATCGACCCGACCAAGCGATATTCGATCACGGTGCACACATCCCGCGGAGACTTCGTGATCGCGCTCGTCGAGCCGAAGGTCGCGCCGCAGACGGTCAACAACTTCGTGTACCTGGCGCAGAACCATTTTTATGACAGCTTGACCTTTCACCGCGTCGTCCCCGGGTTTGTGGTCCAGGGCGGCGATCCGCTCGGCAACGGCACCGGCGGACCGGCCTACAAGCTCCCCGATGAGTCCAACCCCACGAACTGGCAGCGCGGCACGGCCGGCATGGCCTCGAGCGCGGCCGGCGTTAGCGGCTCGCAGTTCTTCATCACGCTGGGAGATGCGCCGTTTCTCGCGAGCAACGGCGTGTACAACCACTTCGGCGCGATCACATCCGGGATGGAAGTGGTCGACAGGCTCCAGGTCGGCGACACGATCAGCTCGCTCGACGTCAGCGTCGATTGAGGGGAACGCTACTAGCGATCCTGGGCCTGACCGCTCTCGCGGCGGCCGCGTGTGGCTACTCCGATCCGTACGCGGGAACACCGCCGATCGCGAACGAGAGTGCCGGGCCATCCGCGGGGCCTAGCGCGTCCCCGGGCGCTGACGACTTCAACACATGCCGGCAGCTGTCGGGCGTGACGTACCCAGATGGTCTCAAGGTCGCTGACCTGAAGGTCGGCACGGGCGAGGTCGCCCAGCGCGGTCAGAACGCCGATGTCCAGTACACGGGCTGGCTGACGGACGGCAAGTCCTTCGACTCGAGCCGGCAGCCCGGCCGCTCCCCCTTCACATTCCAGATCGGCCAGGGGCAGGTCATCCCCGGTTGGGACGAAGGGGTGCCCGGAATGAAGGTCGGCGGCAAGCGGTGCCTCACCATCCCATCCGCTCTTGGGTACGGCGCGCAGGGTCAGACGGACCAGCAAACCGGACAGACGATCATCCCGCCCAACGCGACCCTCGTGTTCGAGATCGAGCTCGTGAGCGTGGCGCCGGGGCCGAGCCCGTCGCCGACTCCGTCGCCGAGTCCGTCGGCAAGCCCGTAGGGCAAGCCCGAGCGCGTCGCTAAGTGACGGTCAGCGTCCCCTTCATGCCCGAGGCCTCGTGGCCCTGCTGGGTGCAGAAGATCGTGTAGGTTCCGGCGGGAATATCGTTGACGTCGAACTCCTTCGAGTCGCCCGCCGAAATCAGGTCGCTGGTGGCCACCCGATTATTGGAGCTGTCGCGAATGGCCATGTCGTGCGCGACGTTGCCCGAGTTGATCAGCCAGAAGATCACCTTGCCGTGGGCGACGGTGATCGTCGAGGGGGCGAATTTGAACTCGGTCATCGTCACCTGCGTCGAACCCGCCGGCGCGGTCCCTCCACTGCTGCCGCCGCATGCGGACAGCAGCGCGACCATGACCAGGGCCACCGCCGCAGCTCTCATTTGAACGCCGTCACCCCCAGGTAGAGAATTCCGAACAGGAAGATCCACACCACGTCAACGAAGTGCCAGTACAAGGTCACGGCCGCCGGGCCGACATGATTGCGAGACGAGAACTGGCCCCGGGCCGCGCGATACAGGATGAGGGTAAGCAGAACCAGTCCGCCAAGCACGTGCGCGCCGTGGAAGCCTGTCATCGTGAAGAACGCGCTGGCGAAAGTGTTCGCGGTCAGGTTCAGGCCGCGGCTGAACGCGTTGATGAACTCGTACAGCTGGCCGAACTCGAATCCAAGTCCCAGGACAATCGTCGTGATCATGAGCACGAAAAATCTCCGCCGGTTGTCGCGTGAGAGTGCTTCGAGGGCGAAGTGGCACGTCACACCGCTGGACAGCAGGACGATCGTGTTGACGAACGGGATCGGCCACCAGCTGACGTAGTACTCGGGAGTGCTGCTCGGAGCAGCCGGCGGCCAGGTGTTGTGCGACCCGACCATGTAGAAGTACATCGCGAACAGGCTTCCGAAGAACATGACCTCGGAGGCCAAGAATATGTACATCCCCATCATCCCGGGCTTGATCGCCGGGTACTCCGGCGTCGGCTCTCGCTGCAGCGAAGCGACGGCCATCAGTGATGCACCTCACCGTTCGTCTTGGGGTTGTCGGCTGGAAACATCTTGACGTCCTCGACCAGGACCCAACCTACGACACCGTAGAGGAAGATGAGGCCGCCGATGACGGCCAGCGTGATCCGCGCGGTCGGCGAGAACGGGATCGCGGCCAGACCGAGAAAGAATATGCCGACGCAGATGATGAACGGGAAATTGCTGTTCGGAAAAAGGTGGATTCCGAGGGAGTGCGCGCGCTCGGCGTAATCCACCGTGTCATCGATCGGCGGCGGCGGCAGGTCGAGATCGAAGCGTGAGGCGTCGGCGCGGCTCGGGTCAGCGTCCCGCCACGCTTTGAAAGCCGCGGACGCCATCTCGCTGGAGGGCCAGAGCTTGTAGCCGCAGTTGCGGCAGTGGTCGACGAAGCGCGCCGTCCGCAGCCCGCAGTTGGGGCATTCGACGGACAGGCTGGGGTTGGCCAGGTCGACGTAGCGAGGCTTCCGGGCTACGGCCACAATCGATTTTGGATTCTATCGGGTCGGCTGTCCAGGGCACAGCGGGGTGCGATTCCTGCCGCCGATATACTTCCATCTCGTGGCTCGAAGCGCTCGCGCGCTGATCACGACCATCGGACTCGCCGGCCTCGCTTTCGTTCTCAGCTCCTGCGATCTCGGCGGCCTGAGTCCCATCTTTCCTGAGCCCGTTTCGCCGAACGGAAAGGACATCTACGACACCTACTTCTACATCTCGCTGGTGGCGATTGCCGTGTTTGTCGGTGTGGAGGCTTCTCTGCTCTGGGTGGTCATTCGCTACCGCCGCTCGCGGCAACCCGCCGGCTACGTGGTTCCCCAGGTGCACGGGCACGCGGGGCTCGAGATCGCCTGGACCCTCGCCCCGCTCATCATCGTTTTGGCGATCGCCGCCTACAGCTTCGTGGAGCTGCAGAAGAACTTCCAGCCCATCAACAACCAGGAGATGACGGTCAAGGTGAGCGGTCATCAGTTTGGTTGGGAGTACGACTATCTCAACGGCGTCGTGGTCCACCAGGAGGGCAGCCTCGCCGCCGAGGTGACGCCATTTGTTGTGCCCACCAATACCCTGATCAAGCTGCAGTTCGACGCCAACGACGTGATCCACTCGTGGTGGGTGCCCTCGATCTCGGGCAAGACGGACGCGGTTCCGGGCTACGACAACTTCTCGTGGCTCAAGATCGACAAGCCAGGCAAGTGGCGCGGCGAGTGCGCCGAGCTGTGCGGCTCAGGGCACGCGCAGATGCAGATCATGATGCAGGCTATGGACAAGGCTGATTTCGACGCCTGGATGGCCAAGCAGAAAGCGGCGACCACGTCGCCTTCCCCATCACCATCCCCGTCACCCGCTTAGTAGGATAGGAATCGGATGGCAACTACAGTCCTCCCCCGGCCGAAGCAGTACGACGACACATTCTTCAAGCCGATCAGCATCTGGCTGACGACGACCGATCACAAGCTGATCGGGATCATGTACATGGTCACCTCGATCATCAGCTTTGTGATCGGCGGCATCTTCGCGCTGATCATCCGGCTGCAGCTCTCCCAGCCCAACCTGCACATAGTCGACGCCGAGACTTACAACCAGATCATCTCGGCGCACGGCGTGACGATGATCTTCTTCTTCGTCACGATCTTCGTCACCGGGGTCGCGAACTACATGGTGCCGCTAATGATTGGCGCCCGGGACATGGCTTTCCCGCGGGTCAACCTGCTCGGTTTCTGGCTGATCCCGGTCTCGATCATCCTGTACTACTGCGGTTTCTTCACCGGCGGCTCGCTGAATGCCGGCTGGACCGGCTACGCGCCGCTGACCGAGAAGGCGTTCAACCACGGGCTGGGCGTCGACTTCTGGGCGCTGAGCATCATGGTCTGGGCGATCAGCGGCATCATGGCCTCGACCAACTTCCTGACCACGATCGTCGCCCTTCGCGCGCCCGGCATGCGGTTCTCGCGCCTGCCCCTCTTCGTGTGGGCGCAGATCTCGACCTCGATCCTGCTTCTGATCGTCGGTGCTCCGCTTGCGGCGGCGATGATCCTGCTCGAGTTCGACCGCCAGCTCGGCACGCAGTTCTTCACCACCCAGGGGCGCCCGGTCCTGTACCAGCATCTGTTCTGGTTCTTCGGGCATCCCGAGGTCTACGTCATGATCCTGCCCGCGTTCGGGCTGGTGTCCGAGATCGTCCCGGTCTTTGCGCGCAAGCCGATCTTCGGCTACATGTCGATGGTGGCGGCGATGTTCGGAATCGTCTTCCTGTCGATGACCGTTTGGGCACACCACATGTTCACCGTCGGCATGAACACGTACGTCGAGGGCTTTTTCATGCTCATGACCATGCTCATCGCGGTGCCGACCGGCATCAAGTTCTTCAACTGGATCGCCACCGCGTGGTGGGGTTCGGTCGAGTTCACGGTGCCGATGAAGTTCGTCTTCGGCTTCCTGGCGACCTTCCTGATCGGCGGCATCACCGGCATCTTCCTGGCCTCAGTGCCGGTCGACACGCAGCTCCACCAGTCCTACTACGTTGTCGCCCACCTGCACTACGTTCTGTTCGGGGGCAGCGTGTTCGCGATCCTGGCCGGCATCTACTACTGGTTCCCGAAGATCACCGGTCGCTTGCTGAACCGGACGCTTGGCGAGTGGAACTTCTGGACGGTGTTCGTCGGCTTCAACGGCACCTTCCTGATCATGCACACGCTCGGGTTGGAAGGAATGCCGCGCCGCATCTGGACCTACGCCAACCCCGCCTGGGCGACGACGAACATGATCATCACGATCTCGTCGTTCCTGATCGCGTTCTCGATCCTGCTCTTCCTGATCAACGTGGTCCAGAGCTGGAACCACGGCGAGATCGCGGGCAACGACCCGTGGAAGGGCAACACGCTGGAGTGGGCGACGACCTCTCCCCCGCCGCCGTACAACTTCGAACGCGTTCCGCCTGTGCGCAGCTTCATGCCGGTGCGGGACCTGCGCGAGGCCGGGGAGCTGGTCGAACAGGAGCCGGTCCTTACCGCAACCTGAACCCGGCGAGCTAGTGGTGTTCGGCGGCTTCGGGTTCGAGCGACTCCTCGCTGGCGCGATTGATCGCGTCGCCGCGCAGCACCCACCAGCCCAGGCCGGCCACGCCCAGAGTCGCGACCAGGAAGGTCATGCTCATCCAGAGCCAGGCGGGCACCCATTCACCGGCGAGATAGACCACGTGTCAATTATCGCCAAGCCACGACGTTCGGGCGTTGAGGAAGGCTAGGGTGTTACTAAGTAGAGCCCGTTGATCAATCTCATAGACGTCCTCATCCTCATCGCGGCCGTCGTTGGACTCGCCAACGGGTACCGGCGGGGATTCTGGCTGTCGTTCGCGCAATACGTCGGCCTGTTGGTTGGCGTGATGCTCGGCGCCGCCTCCGCCAGGTACGTTCTCGACTACCTGCAGATCAACAACGCCACCGCCCGGCCCCTGGGCGCGGTTCTCGTCCTGGTGATCGGCGGCAGCCTCGGCTCGAGCATCGGTTTCGCGGTGGGCGAGCCGATCCGCCGCCAGATCTTGCGCACCGGCATTCACACGTCGACCGATTCCGTCGCGGGCGCTGCGCTCTCCGCCTTTGCGGTGCTCGTGATGTGCTGGTTCCTCGGCCTGAGCTTCTCGCGCGGGCCGAGCCCTGAGATCGCCCAGCAGATCCAGCGCTCAGCGCTGCTCCGCGGCCTCGACACGCTGGCCCCGCGTCCTCCGCCGTTCCTCGCCAGCGTGCAACAGGTACTGGCTGGCGTGCAATTCCCACCCGTGTTCGCCGGCCTCGAGCCGACGCTCCCGAGCGCGCTCCCTGTGCCCGAGTCGGTGGACACGCCTGGCGTCAACCACGCGGCCCAGTCGGTCGTCAAGGTGTCGAGCCTGGGTTGTGGCGGCATCGTGACGGGCAGCGGCTTTCCAGTCGGCAGCGGTTACGTCGTGACCAACGCGCACGTCGTCTCGGGAACGGGTTCCCACACGATCCAGAAGACCGACGGCTCCACCATGCGCGCGACGGTGGTGTTCTTCGACCCGGAGCGCGACGTGGCTGTGCTCTTCGTGCCCGGATACGCGGTGTCGGGGCTCACCCTCGGCCCGGCGCAGCGTGGCACGCAGGGGGCCGTCATCGGTTATCCGGGCGGGCTCGCGGAGAAGGTGGTGCCTGCGGTCGTGGATGGCACCGTCCAGGCGCAGGGCCGTGACATCTACAACCAGAACCTGGTGACGCGCCAGATCTTCGTCTTGCAGGCAACCGTCCACCCGGGCAACTCGGGCGGCCCCCTCATCGACATGCAAGGGCGGGTGCTCGGCATGGTCTTCGCGACCTCGGCCAGCGATCCGAACCAGGCCTACGCGCTCACCGACGACGAGATCACGCCGGACATCCGCGACGCCGAGGCCAACCCCTCACCGAAAGACACCAGTCACTACGCGTGCGCGGCCTGAGTAAGGAGAAGGTTCCCGCTACTGCTCCTCCGGTTTCCCCTCTTCGATGAGCATCACGGGGATCCCGTCCACGATCGGATAGAGCACCTTGCAGTTGGGGCAACGCAGCCTGTCCGGCTCCCTGAGCTCGATCTTCGTGTGGCACTTCGGGCACGCCAGGATTTCAAGCAGTTCTTGAGAGATCACCCGCGCATGGTAGTACGGTTTCGCCTGTGATTTTGAGGCGCCTCTACCTGTACCTGGTGAGCGCCGCGGCGATGGTGCTGCTGGCGGTGGGCCTCGTCTTCCTCGGCGCCACAGTCTTGCTCTTTGCCTTCAACGACCCGTCGGCTGAATCCAGCCGCAGCCAGCTTGCGGTTTTCACCGCCATGACGGTGGTGGCGCTGCCGGTTTGGGGCGTGCACTTCTGGGTTGCGCGCCGCTTTGCGATGCGAGATCCGTTTGAGCGCGCGTCCGCCCTGCGGCGCCTGTACCTGTACTTCGTCTGTCTTGCGACTGCGCTCGCGGCCATGGAGACGCTCGCCTTCGCGCTGTTCTTCCTGTTCCAGCCGGTCTTCGATCAGCTGCCTCTCAACGGACTGACCGCGGCGCAGCTGGGTTGGGCAAGCGTCGTCTGCGTGGCTCTTCTCGGATTCCATTTCGTGATCGCATCGCGAGACCGCGCTGCCGTCGGCGAGGAAGGCGCCTCAGCCACGCTCCGCCGTTGGTACATGTACGTCGCCCTGCTGGTGGGCCTGCTGACCATGCTGTCGAGTGCGGCGTACCTGCTGCAGCTCGGGTGGACGAAGCTGGTCCTCGGCTCGATCGTCCAGTATCTGTACATGGCCACCCCGGCAGGCTCGGTGATTGCCGGGGCGCTGCTGTGGAGCTTCCACGCTCGAGCCGTCGCCACGAATCACATCTCAGACGACCGGCATTCCACGCTGCGCGCGCTGGAGGGATTCATCGCCGTTGCGTTCAGCATCGGAGCAGCACTCTTCGGTGCGACACAGATCCTGTACTACGCCCTCGACCGGGCCCTTGGCGTCAGCAACCCCGGTGGCGCGGGCACGAATCTGCTGGCAGCCCTGGCCGGTCCAGGCTCACTCCTGCTCGTGTATGGAGTGGCGTGGTTTTTGATCCGGCGGCGGTTGGCCCGTGACGCGCGCACGCAAGAGGCCGACCGGCAGGCCGGCGTGCGTCGTCTCTACACGAACATGGCCGCGCTCATCTCGCTCGGCGCGATGGCTTACGGCGCGGCGGTACTGCTGGGCACTCTTCTGGTCGCGGCCGAAGCGCCCGTCATCGGCATCAAAGCACCCGACTGGAAGGATCCGGCCAGCCTCTCGCTGACCCTGCTGTTGGTCGGCGCCGCGGTCTGGCTGGCCCACTGGAGGCAGGCGCCCTGGGCCGCGGACCGGCAGTCGCTCAGCCGCAAGCTCTATGTCTGGGCCGCTCTTCTCGGCAGTGTGCTGGCGGTCCTTGGCGGCGGCGTCGGGCTCATCAACGCCCTGCTTCAGCAGGTCTTCAGCGCGCATCCGAACCTGACAGATGAGAACAACCTCAACTTCGGCCGCTTCCTGGCGTTGATCGTCGTCGCCGCCGCGATCGGCGTCTATCACTGGCGCGTCCTGCGCTCGGACGCCGCGACGCGGCCGCCCAAAGTCACAGCGCAGCCGTCCATCCTGCCGGCGACCGTTGCTGTCATCGCCCAGACGACGCACGAGGACGCGGCGCCGACGGCTGAGGTGGTAGGACCGCACTCCCGCCGCTACACGCTGGTGGTCACCGACGCGAATGAGGACGACGTGCACCAGGCCCTGGCGAGCCTCCCGCCGCAGGCGAACTACCACCTGACGCCTACTGAGCAGACCGTTGACGGGCACTGAGCCTCAGCCGTATCTCGACCTGGTCGACTGGCGTCGCCGTGTGGGCGATCTCTATCGCATCTCCGGTCCGGGCACGCTGGCTCGATTTCGCGAGGCTCGCAACGCGCTGTTTCGGACGCATCCTCAGTCACCGATCGAGCCTGAGGAAAGGGCCTCGTTCCAGGGCCTGCGCTACTTCGATCCCGATCCAGCGTATCGGGTGACCGCGCATGTCGAACCAGGCGATGGAACCGAGCTGGTGATCGACACCGGCGGTGAGGACGGCGCGGTCAGATACCGGCGCGTGGGACGCATGGTCTTCACGCTCGACGGCCAGGAATGCGCCCTAACTGTGCTCAGCCTCGTGCAGTACGCGGGCGGCCTGTTCGTTCCGTTTCGCGACCTCACCTCGGGGCATGAAACCTACGGCGGCGGCCGCTACCTCTTCGACACCGCCAAAGACACCGACGGGCTGGTGCTCGAGATCGAGCCGAGCTCAACTGACGTCGTGATCGATTTCAACTTCGCCTACAACGCCTCCTGCGCCTACAGCCCGCGCTGGGCCTGCCCGCTCGCGCCGCCAGAGAACCACCTGAAGGTGCCGGTGCGAGCGGGCGAGCTCTCTTACAAGAGTTAGGCCGGAACGCGGCTCCCGTTCACCGTCTGGATCAGCTCACCCGCGAGCGCGATCGATTCGCCGGTCTGGAGCACGTTGTTGTTGAACGTGAAGCCGCCAAATCCGGCGTCCATGTACTGGCCGATGATCTCCGCGGCCTGCGCCACGGTCGTCGTCACCGCCATGGCGCGCCGCTCCGGAGTGAGTCCGTCCAGCAGCTTCCTGGCATCCCTTTCGTTTTCCGCCAGCACGAGCATGAGGCCGACCGTGAGCAGGACCTCTGAAGGATCCCGATTGACCTCGACGCAGTGCTGTTCGAACACCTGCTTCTTGCGCTTCAGGTCCTCTAGGTTGCCGCCAAACCAGTGACCGATGTCGCCGTGCTGCGCGAGAAGCCGCAGCGTTCGCCTCTCGCCGCCGCCGCCGACCAGGATCTTTGGTCCACCCGGCTGGACGGGACGTGGCACGTTGAGCGCGCGCTCGATCCGGTAGTACTTGCCCTCGAACGTCGGGCGCTCCTCCGTGAACATCAGCTTGGCGATGGTCAGTGCTTCGTCGAGCCTGTCCATGCGCTGGGCGATGGGCGGAAATTCAGTGCCGTAGCCATTGTGCTCATCCTCGTTCCACGCGGCGCCGATGCCCAAGATGGCGCGGCCTTTCGAGATGACGTCAAGAGTTGTCACCATCTTGGCGAGCAGCGCCGGGTTGCGGTAGGTGACCCCGGTCACGAGCGTGCCGAGCTTGATCCGCGATGTCTGAGCCGCGAGCGCGCTGAGCGTGGTGTACGCCTCCATCATCGGCTCGGTCTCGGGACCGATCCCGCGTATCTGATAGAAGTGATCCATCACGGTGACGAGGTCGAAGCCGGCCCGCTCCGCCGCCCGCGCGTTCTCGAGCACGCGATCGAACAGCTTGTCGTTGGAGACGCCAGGGAAGCTGAAGGTCGGCATGTGGAAACCGAAAAGAGCAGCCATATCCAAAACAATAGGAGCCGACGGCCTACGATTCCCTGGACGATGAGCTGGAAAGCCCTCGCCGGCGTTGGGTTTGCCTTGATCGTGCTTCTCTACGGCACGGTCCTCGTGTTCCTGGCCTTCGACCGCAACTCGCATTCGGCCAGCGACACGATCCGGCCCTTCATCATCACCATGGGTCCGGTGTGGGCGTTGGCGATCGTCGCGGCGCGCGTGATTCTGCAAAGAGGCCGCAACTAAGACCCGAGTCGGCGCGCTATAGATAAGATTTGTAGCGTCAGGCCATGGCCATAGACGAATCACGTAACGGGAAGCCAAACGGCATCCAGCTCGTGCAGGTCGAGGGGTTCCTCGAGGTCGCCCGCCGGGGAAGCGTCAGCCGCGCCGCCGAGGCGCTCTTCATCACCCAGCCGACCCTGACGGCGCGCCTTCACGGACTGGAGCGCGAGCTCGGCACGCCGCTCTTTCTCCGCACGCCACACGGCATGCGGCTGACCGATGCGGGCCGGGCGTGGATCCCGTTCGCAGAACGGGCCCTCCGCGCCCTGGTCGACGGGCGCGATGCCCTCCAGCAGGTGATGACAGCCTCGGCCGGCCACCTCATGATCGCCGCCGCCCCGGCCGTCAGCACATACGTGCTCCCCGAGATGCTCGAGAAATTCGTCGCCGCCCACCCTCGGGTCGAGGTCTCGGTCCGGACAGGCCATTCGGAAGACGTCGTCGAGCTGGTGTTGCGCGACGAGGTGCAGATTGGGCTCGGCCGGGCCATTCGCCACCCGGATTTGGAGCTTCGCCCTTTCCACACCGAAGACCTCGTCCTCGTGTGCGCTCGCGACCACGCGTTCACCAAGCGACCTTCCGTCGTGATGTCTGAGGTTGCGAGCCAGAAGCTGATCATGTTCGACCGCACTTCCAGCTACTACGAGATCACCCAGGGCGCGTTCCTGTCGGCGGGCGTGAGCCTGCGCGGGATGATGGAGCTCGACTCCATCGAGGCCGCCAAGAAGATGGCCGAGCGTGGGCTGGGCGTGGCGCTGCTGCCAGGGACCGCCGTCGCGCGTGAGGTGGAGGGCGGGACGCTTTGCCTGGTCAAGATGAAGGACGCGCCCCGGATGCAGAACACGATCGTCGCGTACCGGCGGAGGGACGCGGGCAAGCCCGAGGGCATCGTGGCCGCATTCCTGGAGCTGCTCGAAAACCGAGCCTGACCGACCCGATAGAACGCGCGGACGGCACTTCTTGCGCATCGAATTTTCCAATGGGTCTCATCAGATCAATCAATTGGACTTATACCGATGCGCCCGTTAGGTTGGACGTCATGGATAGGGACAACCGATCGCAGGACCCGGACCGCGAGCCCTCCACACACGAGTGCGAGTGCCCCGATCCCTGCAACTGCGATCACGACAACGAATAGCTAGAGGAGGCCTTCGATGGAATTGGTTTCCACGCCTCTCCTGCCGGAGGGCTACAAAGTGCCGGCGTCGCGCAACGAGGCGCCAAGCACGCGCTTGCGCCGGCTCCTGGCGGAAAAACCGTACGTCTTCGCTCCGGGCGTCTACGACCCGATGGGCGGGCAGCTGGTGATGTACCACGGCTTTGATGCCGTTTACTTCAGCGGCTATTCGTTCGCCGTCGGCCACCTCGGGACGACGGACATGGATCTCTACTCGTCGGTCGAGATCGCGGACGGCGCGCGCCGCACCGTCAGCGCTCTGCGCAAGTTCCAGCTCACCATGGCGATGGGCGACCCTGACAAGAAGGCGGCGCCGGTGCATCTCGAGATCCCGCCCGTGGTCGTCGACATGGACGCCGGATACGGAAACCTCTTCAACGTGCAACGCACGGTGGAGCTTTATGTGAACGCAGGTGTTGCTGCGGCGCACCTCGAAGACCAGGTGATGCCGAAGCGGTGCGGGCATATCGCCGGCAAGGCCTTGATCTCAGCCGACGAGTTCGTCGGCAAGCTGAAGATGATGCGCAGTGCGGCCGACGACCTCGGCCACAAGGACTTCATCATCATCGCCCGCACCGATGGCGTATCGGCCACGGAAGCGCCGGAGTCCAAGCGAGGCCTCGAGCTCGCAATCGATCGCGGCCTGCGCTACCTCGACAGCGGCGTGCCCGATCTTCTCTGGTGCGAGTTCCCGACGGCGGAGCGCGGGCCGACAGAAGAGTTCTGCACCGAGATCCGCAAGCGCTTTCCCAAAGCGCGGTTCGCTTTCAACTACTCGTCTTCCTTCAAGTGGTTCAACGAGAAGGACCCCGTCACCTGGGACGAGCTCGGGCTGCTGGGCGTGGGCTTCATCTTCATCACGCTCGCGGTCCAGCACGCGGCCGGGTACGGAATCTCGACCCTTCTCAACGACCTCAAGCAAAGCCAGGAAGAGGGCTACATGGCCCTGCAGCGGAAGGAGTGGGCGGACGGGGTTGACATCCCGACCAGGTCGCATCACCTCTTCTCCGGCGTTCCCTACCACCACCACGTCGGCCAGAAGTACGGGGCGTCGCGGCTCAGCGAAGAGATGGACGAGCATCTCGAAATTTCAAAGGTCGTTTAGCACCCACTAAAATCGCCCATAAGGGCGTGGGTTGATCCTGCTTCCGTTTCGGTACCTGTGGTGGCTTGTCTCGAGCGTCCGGCGCTCGATCGGCAAGCCTCCCGAGTTCGTCGTGTTCGTGCTGGAAGAGAGCCTGCCCGGACTGCCGGATCCACCGCGTCCGCTCTGGCAGCGGTTCACCTCGAAGCCTCGACTCAGCGTGAAAGAGCTGGGCGAGCGCTTCGACGCGATCGCACGCGACCCTCGGATCAAGGGCGTCGTCCTCCACCTGCGCACGACCGGAATGCCGATGGCGACGCTGCAGGACCTCCGCGAGCTGGTCGCCAAGCTCCGGAAGGCCGGAAAGCGCGTCGTGGCCTGGGCGCCGTCCTACACGACCGGGCCCTACTACCTCGCGTGCGCCTGCGACGAGATCCTGCTGATGCCTACCGGCATGGTCCAGCAGCTGGGTTTCGCGAGCACCGGGGTCTTTCTCGCCGACGGGCTGGCCCGATTTGGTGTGAGCGCGGACTTCATCCAGGTGTCGCCGTACAAGTCAGCGGCGGACCCGCTGACCAAGCCGAAGATGACGCCCGAGTTCCGCGAGCAGGTGACGTGGCTGCTCGATTCTCAGTTCAGGGAGCTCGTCAGCGCGGTCTCCGAGTCGCGCGGCCTGGACGAGGCAGGCGCGAAGGACCTGATCGACTGCTCGCCGTATGGCGACGACGTGGCGGTCGAGAAGCACGCCGCGGATCGGGTGGTCGGGGAAGAAGAGCTCCCTTCGCTTCTCGCAGGCCGGATCGGCTCCTGGGAGCAGGCCAGCGGCAAGATGCGAAGGGCTGCGCCATCTCTGCGACGGGGCAAGTACATCGCGCTGATGCGAATCGAAGGCACCATCGTTGACGGCCGATCAGGCCGCCTCCCCGTCAAGCCGCCCATCGACATTCCGTTGCTCGGCGAGGAGCGCGCCGGAGATCTGAGCGTCGTGCCGCTGGCCCGCCAGGTTGCCGCGGACAAGCGAGCCGCCGCGGTGGTGCTCTACGTCAACTCGCGCGGTGGCTCGTCGACGGCGTCGGAAGCGATGCGCCTCGCGTTGAAGGTGGTCGCCGCGCGCAAGCCGATCGTCGTCGTGATGGGGGCTGTCGCGGGATCGGGCGGTTACTGGATCGCTACACCGGGGTCGTGGATCGTTGCGCGCCCAAGCACGCTGACGGGATCGATCGGCGTTCTCACCGGAAAGATCGTGACCGGCGCCACGTGGCAGAAGCTGCTTTTCAACCGTGAAACGATTGCGTTCGGCGACCGCGTGACCATGTACAGCGACGAGCGGCCGTTCAACGAAGAGGAACGCGGCATCGTGCGGAGTGATATCGAGCGCATCTACAGCGTGTTCCTCGACGTTGTCGCCCGAGCTCGCAAGATGACGCCCGACGAGCTGGGTCCGATCGCCCAGGGCAAGGTGTGGACGGGGCGCCAGGCGCTGGAACGGAAGCTCGTCGATGAGATGGGCGGCCTCGACGCGGGAATCACCAAGGCTCGTACGCTCGCGGGGCTGAAGGACGACGCTCCGGTGCGGGAGGTCCGCGGGCCCAAGCGCATGGTTCCGCCGCTCGCCGCCGCCACCGCGGCGGCCGGCTGGTTCGGCTATGTGCTCGAAGGACTTAACTTGCTGAACCGCGCGCCCGCGCTGGCGGTGATGGATTACCTACCGGGCGATCTGACCTAGCGCGGAACCTCTAGGCGTCGAGCGGGGGGAGCCTCCACGGCTGGCGCTCCCGGACGATGCCGTACACGGCCTCGACGATGCTCTCCCGGTTGGGTTTCGAGAAATAGTCCCCGTCCGGTCCGTACGCCGGCCGGTTCGGCGAGGCCGCGAGCGTCTTCGGTGCAGCGTCGAGGTGCCACCAACCCTGCTGCACCTCGAGGATCTGCTGCAGCATGAACGCCGAGGCTCCACCTGGCACGTCCTCGTCGACGCAGACCAGCGCGCGCGTCTTCTCGACCGAGCGCACAAGCATGTGGTCGACGTCGAACGGGTTCAGCGTCTGCACATCGATCACCTCGCATGACACTCCGAGACCGTCCAGGGTCTCAGCCGCGTCGAGCGCGATGGCGCAGCAAGCGCCGTAGGTCACGACCGTTGCATCGGTGCCTTCGCGCAGGACCTCGGGAACGCCGAGCGGCACCGTGAACGATCCCACGTTGTCCGGCACCCGCTCCTTCAGCCGGTACCCGTTGAGGACCTCGATCACGATGCCCGGGTTGTCGCCCTGGAACAGCGTGTTGTAGAAGCCGGCGGCCTGGGTCATGTTGCGCGGCACCGCGATGTACACGCCTCGCAGTGCGTTGAGCAGGACCGACATCGGCGACCCCGAGTGCCAGATGCCGACCAGCCTGTGGCCCTTGGTCCGGATCACGACCGGCGCTTTCTGGCCACCGACGGTTCGCCAGTGGAGCGTGGCCAGGTCGTCCGAAGCCACCTCCAGCGCGTAGAGGAAGTAGTCGAGGTACTGGATGTCGCAGATCGGCCGGAGGCCACGCATCGCGGCGCCGATGGTCTGGCCGAGGATCGTCGCCTCGCGGATGCCGGTATCGGTCAGGCGCAGGTCGCCGTACTTCGCCTGCAGGCCCTCGAACACGAGGTTCACGTCGCCAAGCCGGCCTACGTCCTCGCCGACGACGAAGATGCGCGGATCGCGTGCAAAGTTGGCGTCGAAGTTGCGCAGCAGGACCATGCGGCCGTCGACAGTTGGCGACTTGTCCGAGTAAACCGGAGCCACCACCGGCACCTTGAGGGGCGAGTCCGCCGACCGGCTGTACAGGAACGAGTTGTATCGAGAGTCGTTTTCGCGCCTGTACCCGTCGACAAATCGCGCCAGCTCCGCGCGCTCGGGCGAGTCGATGCCGCGCGTTTGGTGCAAGGCGCGCGACGCGCTCGACATGACCAGCGCCCGCGTCACCTTGTGCGCCTCATCGAGGGCGTTCGTGATCTCAGCGACCTCGGGCATGTCGATCCGCCGAAGGATGCCGACCGCTGTGTCGCGTTCGGCTCGGATTGGCGCCTGGAACGCCTCCCAGGCCAGGTCGCGGGCGGCCTCCACCGCTTCCTTGTCCGCCGCCTCCCAACCCTCGATCTGCGATTCGCTCGCCACGCCGGCCTCGATGATCCAGTCGCGCATCCGCGCGATGCAGTCGTACTCGTTTTCGAAGCGAAGCCGTTCCTTCGACTTGTATCGCTCGTGGCTGCCGCTTGTCGAATGCCCCTGCGGCTGCGTCATCTCGGTGACATGGATCAACGCCGGCTTGTGCTCCCGACGCACCTTTTCGATCGCGTTTGCGTAAGTCTCGATGAGGGCGGGGTAGTCCCAGCCACGCACGACGTAGATGTCGATCCCCGGCCGGTCGTCCGGCATGAAACCCCGCAGCACATCGGAGATCGACGCCTTAGTCGTTTCCTGGGTGATCGGCACCGAGATCCCGTATCCGTCGTCCCACACCGACATGGCCAGGGGCACCTGGAGCACACCCGCGGCGTTGATCGACTCCCAGAACAGCCCCTCGCTCGTGGCGGCGTCGCCGATCGTGCCGAAGGCGACCTCATTGCCGTTGACGGAGAACCCCTCCTGGACTCCCCTCAGCTGCGAATTCATGCGATAGAGCTTTGACGCATAGGCAAGACCGATGAGGCGGGGCATCCATCCGGCGACGTTGGAGACATCGGCGCTGGAGTTGGGAGAATCGACCGTGCGCACGAACGCGCCGGCATCGTCAAGGAAGCGCGTCGCAAAGTGGTTCCCCATCTGACGCCCCCCCGACGCCGGCTCCAGCTCGGCATCGGCATTGCCGTACAGCTGGGCGAAGAAGTCGCGGACGTTGGACATCCGCGTCGCCCACATGAAGGTCTGATCGCGGTAGTAACCGGCACGCCAGTCACCCCGCCGGAAAGCCTTGGCCATGGCGATCTGGGCGACCTCTTTGCCGTCGCCGAAGATGCCGAAGGTCGCGTTGCCGCGCAGGACCTCGGCTCGTCCGCTGACGCTCGCCCGGCGGCTGCTGAAGGCAAGCCGGTAGTCAGCGACGATTGCTTCGGCGGTCAGGGAGAACTTGGAGTTGCGAACGGCTTTCGCCAGCTGAGACAAACCTCCCCTACGCGTCCATAGTTTGCCGCCCGAGCGGCGAAATCTACGTTATCAGAGGTTGCCCGGCCCTAAGCCGAGGTGACGCGCTCCTGCTGCTCCTCCCGGCGGAGAAGCCCGGGCCGGCTCGCCTGGAGGGCCTCCTTCATGTGGGCGTAAGCCTTCGCGACCTCGCCCCGCCGCTCGAGGATCTCAGCGTACGCGCCGTGGCAGTGAAGCAGCCGCTCGCGCAAGCCCAGGGCCTCGAAGCCGCTGATCGCGTCCTCGAAAGCTCGATCGACGGCCTGATGGTCGCCGCGCCGGTCGGCGATGCGCCCGACCCACAAGTGCGCCTCGGCGATGCTGGCGCCTTCCTCCAACCCCTCCGCCAGCTCCAGCGCTTGGCGAGCCAGCTCGTCCGCCTGCTCGATCTTGCCCTCCCGCATCGCGAGCTCACAGTGGCTGAGCAGAATTTGGCTGCGCCCGAAGTTGACGTCACCTTCGCCGGAGAGCTCGAGCGCGCGGTCGAGATGCGTGCGCGCGCCGTCCAGGTCACCCCGCGCGATCAACACCCGCGCGAGGCTGTTTTCCGACCGGGCCATGGCCGCCCGATCCCGCAGCACCTCGAGAATCGCAACCGAGCGCATCGCGTACCGGACTGCCGCCTCTGCCTCGCCGACCTCCTGATACGCGCTGCCGAGCTGGCCGTAGAGACGGGCGGTCCGGCGCAGATCGAAAATCCCGCCGCCGACCTGGATCGATTCCTCAAAACCTGCGACCGCCTTGTCCCAATCGTGGTTGGAAGCATGCGCGGTGGCGAGGATGCCAAGCAGGCGCGCTTCAGTCGGCACCGGCACAGGCTTCAAGCCGCGACACACCGACAGCGCCATCTCGGCAAGGGTCACCGCGTCTTTCGACTGCGCCAGGTTGGCAAGCGCGGCCTGAGCGCCGATGCACTCGGCCAGCATCACGCCGTCGTTCACCGCCTCGAAGTGGGAGCGAGCGTCGGCCAGGAGCGGGGGTGCACGGTGCGGTTGAGACGCACCGATGTAGGCCTGGGCGAGAAAGAAGCGAATCCGCCCGAGGCGGAACGCTGACGAACCGCTTTCCAGAAGCGATAGGCCGAGCGCGATCGCTTCGTGGTTACGGCCGTCGGCGACCATCACTTCGAGGGCGATGAGGTTTGCCTGCGTTCCGTCAGCCGCGCCCGCGGGTTCGGCCAGGAAGAACTCGACGGGCTTGCCCGTGCGGCGCGCGATGTGCTCGAGGGTCGGCAGCGACGGCCTGGTGCGGCCGACCTCGATCAGATAGATCGCTGGAGCCGTGACGTGCCCCTTCCCCAGTTGAGCCAGGCTCAGCCCAGAGTCAAGACGCGCCTGCTTTACCGAACCCGGGCGGACGGCTACCCCGGGAAGCCTCCGTCTCTTTGGCCGCGCGTCAGTCGCAACTGGTGCGTCAGTGCGCCCGCTGGCCACGTCGTGAACTTTAGCTCAAAGAAAGGCTTCTGTAACGTTCCATTTCGCTTGCCCAAGGGCCGCGCCACTTAACGCCGTTAACTTACACTTACGCGTGCAGGTCGCGGTCAGAGTGCTTCCCGCCGCGACCTGTACTACTCCTCCCCATCTATGGGGAGGGGCCGAAGCGAGCCGGTGGCTAAGCCGAGGGGTACGTCCCGAACAGCTTGATCTCCGCGCTCGCCTCTTCCAGGTCGCTCAACGCCGCCTCGGCCGCGGCCGGTGATGAAGCCTCGCCGTTGATCGAAAAGTCCAGATAGAACCGGTACTCGAACGGCCGCCCCATCATCGGCCGGCTGTCCAGCCGCGTCAGGTTGACGCCACGCTGCGCGAAGCAGTCCAGCGCGTGCGCCAGGCTGCCCGGACGGTGGGCGGTCACGAAGGCGATCGATCCCTTCCATCCCGAGCTCGCCTCGCGGGGTCGGGACGGGCTTCCCTTTTCGACCACCACAAACCGGGTGCGGTTTTCAGAGTCGTCCTGGATCGACTCGGCCAGCACGTAGAGCCCGTAGCGCGCGGCAGCGGCCTTGCTCGCGATCGCCGCCGTGCCGGGCTGCCGCTGCTCGGCGACGGCCCGGGCCGCGCCGGCGGTGTCGTGATACGCGACCGAGCGGATCTGTCGCGAGTGCAGGTAGCGGTCGCACTGCGCGAGCGCCTGCGGATGCGACAGCGCGCGCTCCACCGGCCCCGGCCATCCAAGCAAGCAGTGGCGCACCGGCTGCACATGCTCTCGGACGACGCGCAGGCCAGGCAGCTCCCACAGGAGGTCCGACACCTCCTGCACGACGCCCGCACTGCTGTTCTCCACGGGCAGCACGGCAGCCTCGACCGCACCCATCGCGAGCGCGTCGAACGTCAGGCGGAAAGTCGGAAAGCCGACAGCCTGGGCGTCCGGAAAGAGCGCCGAGACGGCCTCGTCCGAGTACGCCCCAGGCTCGCCCTGGTAGGCAACCTTCACCCGAAAATCAGGTGTCGGAGCGTGTCCGCGACGTGGTTGTGATCGTTCAGCTGGTCCGTCACCGGCGGGTGGCCGTTGCCCTCATGACCGTTGGTCTCTGACATCGCGGCGATCTTCCGCAGGTCCTCATCGGTGACTTCCTTCTTCGTGTCAGCCAGCTGGAGGAATCGCTGCCACGCCGCGTCGTCGTTGCCATCCGTGAGCGTGATGCCGAGCCGGCCGAGACGGTGGTGGAAGGCGTGGCGACCGGAGCGAGCCGTGAGCACGATGCGGGAGTCGGAAAGGCCGACGTCTTCCGGCTTCATGATCTCGTAGTTCAGGCGGTCCTTCAGCACGCCGTCCTGGTGGATACCGGACGCATGGGCGAAGGCGTTGGCCCCGACCACAGCCTTGTTCGGCTGCACGGGCGTGCCGGTCAGCTCAGAGACAAGACGCGACGTGCGAGTGATCTCAGTCGTGTTGACACCGCACTCGAGGCCAAGCTTCGCCTGGCGCACGTTGAGCAGCATCACGATCTCCTCGAGCGACGTGTTGCCGGCCCGCTCACCGATGCCGTTGACGGTGCATTCGACGCGCCGAGCGCCGGCCGAGATCGCGGCCAGCGTGTTGGCGACGGCCAGGCCGAGGTCGTTGTGGCAGTGCACCGAGAAGAGCGCCTTGTCGCTGCCCCGCGCGTCCTTGATGGCGCGACGCACGATCTCGCCGAACTCGTAAGGCAAGCAGTAGCCGGTGGTGTCGGGGATGTTGATGACGTTGGCCCCGGCCGCGATCATCGTCTCGACCGTCTCGACCAGGTAGTCGATGTCGGCGCGCCCGGCGTCTTCCGGCGAGTACTCGACGTTGTCGCAGAGCGTCCGCGCGTACGCGACCATCTCGGCGCCGCGCTTCAGGACCTGCTCGCGAGACATGCCTAGCTTGCGGTTGATGTGGACGTCCGAAACTGAAAGCACGATGTGGATCTGCGGGTTCTCCGCCTCCTTGATCGCCCCCCAGACCGCGTCGATGTCCTCTTTCACGGCGCGCGCCAGCGCGGTGACCGTCGCGCCGCGGATCTCGCGCGCGATGCGCCGGCACGCCTCGAAGTCACCTGGGGAAGAGATCGGGAACCCGGCTTCGATCACGTCCACGCCAAGCTTTTCCAGCTGGCGCGCGATGCGAAGCTTGGAGTTCGCGTCGAGGTGGAAGCCAGGAGACTGCTCGCCGTCGCGCAGCGTCGTGTCGAAGATGAATACTCGGTCCGGGTTCACGTCTTTCATTTCTCCACTGGCTCCAACCACGTCATCATCGAGCGCAGCTCACGCCCGACCTGCTCGATCTGGTGGTCCGCGTCCTTCTTGCGCATGGCCATGAAGTTCTCGCGACCGTTCGAGTTTTCATCGAGCCAGCGCTCGGCAAAACTGCCGTCCTGGATCTCGGCCAACACCTTGCGCATCGACTGCCGCACGTGGTCGTCGATGACACGCGGCCCAGACACGTAATCGCCGTACTCGGCGGTGTCGGAAACCGAGTAGCGCATGAAGCCGAGCCCGCCCCGATACATCAGGTCGACGATGAGCTTCAGCTCGTGCAGGACCTCGAAGTACGCGAGCTCGGGCTGGTAGCCGGCCTCGACGAGCGTCTCGAAACCCGTCTTCACGAGCGACGCCACGCCACCGCACAGCACCGCCTGCTCGCCGAAGAGGTCGGTTTCGGTCTCTTCCTTGAACGTGGTCTCGAGGATTCCGGCGCGGCCCGCGCCGAGCGCGCGCGCGTAGGCCATGGCCCGTTGCCACGCATGACCGGTGGCGTCCTGGTGCACCGCGATCAGCGCCGGCACGCCCTGGCCGGCGACGTACGTGCTGCGCACGAGGTGGCCAGGGCCCTTCGGCGCGATCATCGCGACGTCGATGTCCTGGTTGGGCTTGATCTGCGCGAAGTGGATCGCGAAGCCGTGCGCGAACATCAGCATCGAGCGCGGCTGGAGGTGAGCCTCGATCGACTCGCGGAACAGCTTGCCCTGGCCCGCGTCCGGCGTCAGGACCATGACGACCGAGGCTTCCGATACCGCCTCGGGCACAGGTACCGCCCGCAGGCCGTCGGCCTCCACGCGCTCGATCGACTTGCTTCCGGGGTACAGACCGACGCGAACGTCCTCGCCGCTGTCGTGCAGGTTCAACGCGTGCGCGCGACCCTGGCTGCCGTAGCCGATCACCGCCACAGGCTCGCCCAGCCGCTGCGGCAGGTCGACTTCGTAGTGGATCTTCATTCGGTTCTCCTCATCACCACGGGCCCCGAGCGAACGACCTCGACAATGCCGTGCCGCGCCAGCTCGTTGACGAAATCGCCAACCTCATCGGCATCGCCGGAAAACTCGACCGTCGTGCCATCCGGCCCCGTCGACAGAACCTTCGCGCCTCGCTGCAGCAGCGCCTCGAGCTCGGAGGCCGCAACCTTGGCGACGATCAGCTCACGGCTGTGCACCTCGTCGCCTGTCAGGTCCTCGACCTCGACGACCTCGACCAGCCGCTCGAGCTGCTTGCGCACCTGATCGGCCTCGGCGTGGCCGTGGTCGATCTGCAGCGTGATCCGCGAACGGCCGGGCTGCCGGCTCGGGCCGACGGAGATCCCGCGGACGTGGAAACCACGACGCCGGATCACACCCGAGACCTTGGTCAGCGTGTTCTGCCCGTCCTCGACAAGCAATGAGAGGACACGGATCCTGGTCTCCTTCCCCTTCACGGGGAGCGGAGCGGCCGCTGGTTTCGGCTTCATCTCAAGCATATTCAGGGGCCTCCCGGAACTCGTTGAGGCCCTTGCCGAGCGGGACGATCGGGTAGACGTTGGCCTCGGGGTCGATGCGGAAGTCGATCAGGAACGGACCCTTCGTGCGCTCCGCGGCGTCGAAGGACGGCGCGATGTCCTCAAACTTCTCGACCCGAAGTGCGGGCAGGCCGTATGCCTCGCAAAGCTTCACGAAGTCAGGCATGTGGGTCAGATCGACCTGGGAGCGCACTCCGCCATAGAAGTCGTCCTGGAACTGGCGGACCATGCCCAGCGAGAAGTTGTTGAGGAGAACGATCTTGACGTCGAGCTGGTGCTCGACCGCGACCGACAGCTCCTGCGCTGTCATCACAAAGCCGCCCTCGCCCGCGACGCACCAGACCGGAAGGTCAGGCCGGCCGAACTTGGCGCCGATCGCGGCCGGCAGCGCGAAACCCATCGTGCCCGAGCCACCCGAGTTGATGAACAGGCCCGGTCGGTCGTAGTTCCACCAGAGGGCGGCCCAGATCTGGTTCTGGCCGACGTCGGCGACAACGATCGCCTCGCTCTTGGCGCGGCGATACATGTCGATCAGCACGTCCTGAGGCTGGAGCTGTCCGTTCGAGTGCCTGTAGCGAAGCGGATGCTCCTCGCGCCACTCGTCGATCTGAGCCAGCCAATTGCCACGGTCCGCCTGGACCTTGCCGACGTGAGGCAGCATCGCCTCGAGCGCCAGCCTCGCGTCGGCGACCAGCTCGATGTGAGGCCGCACGTTCTTCCCCATCTCGGACTCGTCGATGTCGACGTGGATGAACGTCTTGACGTTGGGCGCAAACTCGGAGAGCTTCGCGGTGACTCGGTCGTCGACCCGCATGCCGACCATCATCAAAACGTCCGCGTTCTGGACCGCTTTCAGGCACCAGCCCGTACCCATGAAACCGGTCATGTGCAGCGACAGCGGGTGCTTGACCGGGAACGCGCCGATGCCGAGGAGCGTCGTCCCTACGGGGGCGGCCGCCGCCTCAGACAACTGCATCAGCTCCCGCTCCGCATGGCTCAGGAGGACGCCATGCCCGGCGAGGATCACCGGTCGTTCGGCTCCGGCCAGCGCCTGGGCGGCCTGCCGCGCCTGGTCGAGGTTGACGTGACCGTTCAGCTTGTAGCCGGGGAGATCCAGGTATTGCGGGGTGATGCGCTCCGCATCGGCCTGCTGGACGTCCTTGCAGATATCGATCAGGACGGGACCCGGCCGGCCGGTGGTGGCGATGTGGAACGCCTCGTGGATGACGCGAGGCAGCTGGTCGATCCTGGTCACGAGGTAGCTGTGCTTGGTGACGGAGCTGGTCGCGCCGATGACGTCCGATTCCTGGAACGCGTCGCGCCCAACCTGGGTGCTGACGACCTGCCCGGTGATGGCGATCATCGGCACCGAGTCCATGTAGGCGGTGCAGAGTCCCGTGACCAGGTTCAGGGCGCCCGGACCGGACGTGGCGAACACGACTCCCGGCTTGCCCGAGGCGCGGGCGTAGCCGTCGGCCATGTGCGCGGCGCCCTGCTCATGGCGGACCAGGATGTGCTTGAGGTTGGGGTGCTCGGGCAGGTGTTGGTAGATCGGCAGGTTGGCGCCACCCGGGTAGCCAAAGATGTACTCGACACCTTCGCGCTCCAGCGCTTCCAGGATCATGTCGGCTCCGGTCAAGGTTTGGCGGGCTCCTATTGCTTCAAAAATGAGAAAGCCCCCGCCTTTCGGTCGGGGGCTTTTGCGATCTATCTTGCGGTTCTGGCTAGTTCGCGCGTGCCCCCGTTTGGATGCCAATAAGGCCCAGGAGTCCAAGGAGGAGTACGAACAGGCGCGATGGCTGTGCCATGAGGTTGTTGATGTTAACGAGCCAGACCCCGGTTCGGATTGTGCCCAGGGCACAAATTTCCGGCCCTGGTGGTGCGTAAAGTTGTCGTTCCCGATGCCAAACCAGGCCAAGACCCTCGCCCAGAAGTTGTGGAACGCCCATGTGGTCCGTACCGCGGAAGGCGAGCCGGACCTGCTTTTCGTCGACCTGCACCTCGTCCACGAGGTGACCTCGCCCCAGGCGTTCGAGGGTTTGAGGCTGGCCGGGCGCAAGGTCCGGCGGCCGGATCTGTCGGTGGCGACGATGGACCACAACGTTCCCACCCGCGGGGGCGTCCGGGCGGCCGACGACCTGTCACGGAAGCAGATGGAGGTGCTGGCCGAGAACTGCCGGCGGGAAGGCATCCCGCTGCATCAGATCGGCAGCCGGCGACAGGGGATCGTCCACGTGATCGGGCCCGAGCTGGGCCTGACCCAGCCGGGGATGCTGATCGTCTGCGGCGACTCGCACACGTCGACGCACGGCGCGTTCGGGGCGCTGGCTTTCGGGATCGGGACCTCCGAGGTGGAGCTTGTGCTCGCCACCCAGTGCCTCCCCCAGAAGCGGCAGGGCGACCGCGCGGTCAACGTCGAGGGCGAGCTGCCGCTGGGCGTCACCGCCAAGGACATCGTGCTCGGTCTGATCGGCCGGACGGGCACGTCGGCCGGTCAGGGCCACCTGGTCGAGTACCGCGGCCCGACGATCCGCGGCCTTTCGATGGAGGGCCGCATGACCATCTGCAACATGTCTATCGAGTGGGGCGCCAAGGCCGGGATGGTGGCGCCGGACGACACGACCTTCTCTTATGTGGAAGGCAAGCCCCACGCGCCGAAAGGCGCTGCCTGGGAGAAGGCGCTCGAGTACTGGCGCTCGCTGGCCTCCGATCAGGACGCGAAGTTCGACGGCGTGATCGAGCTCGACGCATCGAAGCTCGAACCGCACGTGACGTGGGGCACGACTCCGGCTCAGGTCGTGCCGGTCACAGGACGCGTGCCGTCGCCGCGCTCGGAAACCGACGAGCGAGCCCTGCGCTACATGGACTTGCTGCCTGGAACCGCACTGGCTGACATCGCCATCGACCGCGTCTTCATCGGCTCGTGCACCAACGCGCGCCTCGAAGACTTGCGCGCCGCCGCGGGGGTGATCCAGGGTCGCCGCGTGCATCCGAAAGTTCGCGCTATGGTCGTCCCCGGCTCGACGTCGGTCAAGCGCGCCGCGGAAGAGGAAGGCCTGGACCTCGTGTTCAAAGCCGCCGGCTTTGAGTGGCGCAACGCGGGGTGCTCGATGTGTCTGGGCATGAACCCGGACATCTTGGCCCCAGGCGAGCGGTGCGCGTCGACCTCGAATCGCAACTTCGAGGGGCGCCAGGGCTCAGGCGGACGCACGCACCTGATGAGCCCGCCGATGGCGGCGGCGGCGGCGATCACCGGGCACCTTGTCGACGTCCGAGAGCTGCTGTAGATGGAACCCGTCAAGCGCGTTGCCGGGCGCATGGCGCCGCTGGACCTTGCCGACGTCGACACCGACCAGATCATCCCCAAGCAGTTCCTCAAGCGCATCGAGCGGACCGGGTACGGCCCATTCCTTTTCTATGACTGGCGCGCGCGAGGCGACTTCGTGCTGGACCGGCCGGAGTACGCCGGCGCGCCGGTCCTCGTGGCCGGCGCGAACTTCGGCTGCGGCTCGTCACGCGAGCACGCGCCATGGGCCCTGCGCGACTTCGGCTTCCGCGCGATCATCGCGCCGAGCTTCGCCGACATCTTTCGCGCCAACTGCTACAAGACCGGCCTGCTCGCGGTCACGCTCCCGGACAGCCAGGTGCGCCACCTGATCGACCTCGTGTCAGAGGATCCGACGGCCGAGGTGATCGTCGACCTCGAGGCGCGCCAGGTGCGAGGCGATGGCTTCAGCTATCGGTTCGAGATCGACGCATTCGCGCGCGAGTGCCTGCTCGGCGGCCTGGACGAGATCGCGCTTGTCGAACGCCACCACAAGGACATCGCTGCCTACGAGAAGCGCCGCGCGGAGTGGCTCCCCGCCGTCAAATGACCTCGGGCCGCGTTGTCATTCCCGGATAGTCCGGACTAACGGCCGATTTGCCCGCCGTGAACCCCGGATAGTCCGGACTATCCGGCGCACAGAAGGAAGCCAAACCGCTCAGGGCTTGAGCATCGCTCCTTCCGAGGCCGATCCGACAAGCAGGGCGTAACGAGCCAGCACACCTTTTCTGTAGTGCGGCTCAGGAGGCGACCAGTCCTTGAGCCTGGCGGCGATGTCAACGTTCTCCACGGTGAGGGTTCGCGAGTCGACGTCGATCGCGATGATGTCTCCGTCCTGCAGCGCCGCGAGCGGCCCGCCCACGGCCGCCTCCGGCGCAACGTGGCCGAGCATCAAGCCCTGCGTGGCACCCGAGAAGCGTCCGTCCGTGACCATCGCCACCGATCCGCCCAGGCCCTCGCCAACGATTGCGGCTGTGACCTGCAGCATCTCGCGCATTCCCGGCCCGCCTTTCGGACCTTCGTAGCGAATGACCACCGTGTCGCCGGGCTTGATCCGGCCGGCGTAGACCGCGGCGAACGCATCCTCTTCGCGGTTGAAGACACGGGCGGGGCCGCGATGGGATGTGGTGGTGTGCTGCGTGATCTTGGTCACCGCGCCGTCGGGTGCGAGGTTGCCCTTCAACACCACGATGCCGCCCTCGGGTCGGAGCGGTCGGGACAGAGGCGCGACCACCTCCTGCTTCGCGGTCTCCGCGACGTGTTCGCACTCCTCGCCCAGCGTCCGGCCGGTCACCGTGAGCGCGTCCCCGTCGACGTAGCCGCCTTCGATCAGCCGCTTGGTGAGCAGCGCGATGCCTCCGGCACGGTGGAGCTCGATCGCGGCGAACCGTCCACCTGGCTTCAGGTCGCACAGCAGCGGAGTGCGGCGGCTGATCCTGTCGATCTCGTCGATCGCGAGGTCGACGCCCACCTCGCGCGCCAGCGCGAGGAGGTGGAGCACCGCATTCGTCGAGCCGCCGCTCGCGGCCACCGCGGCGATGGCGTTGTCAAAGGCCGGGCGCGTCAGGATCCGAGACGGCCTCAGGTCCTGGTCGAGGACCTGCAGCGCCAGCGCGCCGAGGCGCTCCGCGGCTCGGTGCTTCTCCGGATCGGTCGCTGGAATCGAGTTGAAGCCGACCGGTGAGAGGCCGATGACCTCCATCACCATCGACATGGTGTTGGCCGTGTACTGGCCGCCGCAGGCTCCGGCGCCTGGACACGCGACCAGTTCGAGCTCGGCCAGGTCGGCGTCGGTGATCTTTCCGGCGGCAGCGGCGCCGATGGCTTCGTAAACGTCTCCGACCGCGACCTGCTTGCCGCGCCACGAGCCGGCCATGATCGAGCCGCCATATAGAAGGAAGCCAGGCCGGTCGACGCGGGCGAGAGCGATCGCCGAGGCGGGGATCGTCTTGTCGCACGCGCAGAGCGTCACCAGGGAATCGAACATGTGCCCCCGGGTCACGAGCTCGATCGAGTCGGCGATTACCTCGCGGCTCACCAGCGAGGTCTTCATCCCCTCACTCCCCATCGTGATGCCGTCGGAGATGGCGATCGTGTTGAACTCCATCGGGTTGGCGCCCGCCGCCTTGATCCCGCGTTTCAGCGGCTCCGCGAGCTCGCGCAGTCCGTAGTTGCACGGTCCGGTTTCGAGCCAGCAGTTCGAAACGCCGACGAAAGGCTTGTCGATGTCCTCCGCCGTCAGGCCGATGGCATGGAGGAACGAGCGCGCGGCGGCCCGGTCCCTACCTTGGTAAAGAGTGCGGCTCGGCAGATCACGCGGGGCCATGACTAGAAAAGACTATCTGAGGGCGGATTCGAGGTCGGCGATGAGGTCGGCCACGTCCTCGACGCCGATGGAGAGCCGGATCAGGCCGTCGCCCACGCCGGCACGCTGCCGCTCCTGCGCTGGGATCGAGGCGTGCGTCATCCGCGCCGGGTGCTCGGCCAGCGACTCGACCGCGCCAAGCGACTCCGCGAGGGCGAAGATCTTCAGTCGCTGGAGGGTGCGGAATGCGGTCGGCTCGTCCGCGACCTCGAAGCTCACCATGCCGCCGAACATGCGCATCTGCCTGGCGGCGACGGAGCGGTTCGGATGCCCTTCCAGTCCCGGATAGAAGACACGCTTCACCGCTTTGTTCTGCTGCAACGCCTGCGCCACCACCATCGCGTTCTGGCTCTGCCGCTCCACGCGCAGGGCGAGCGTCTTCACGCCGCGCAAGAGCAACCAGCAGTCGAACGGCGACGGCACCGCGCCAACCGCGTTCTGGTGGAAGCGCAGCTGCTTTTCCAGCTCGTCGTTGTCGGTCATGATCGCCCCGCCGACGACATCGCTGTGCCCGCCGATGTATTTGGTCGAGCTGTGCACCACGACATCAGCGCCCAGATGCAATGGCTGCTGCAGGAAGGGCGTGGCGAACGTGTTGTCGACGCAGACAATCGCTCCGTGCCCGTGGGCTACCTCACTCACCGCGTCGATGTCGACCACGCGCAGCAGCGGGTTGGTCGGGGACTCGAGCCACACCATTCGGGTTTGGGGCGTCATGGCTTTCTCGACCGCGTCGATATCGGATGCGTCGATGGCGCTGAACTCGAGCCCGTAACGCTTCAGCACCTTGTCGAACAGACGGAACGTGCCGCCGTAGACATCCTCCATGTAGACGACGCGGTCGCCGGGGTTGAGCAGGAGCATCAGCGTCGTTTCTGCGCCGAGCCCGGATGAAAATGCCAGGCAGTGCTTCGCATCCTCCAGCGAGGCAAGGCATTCTTCGAGCGCGTTGCGCGTCGGGTTGCCGGTGCGCGAGTACTCGAAGCCCTGGTGCTTGCCCACGCCCTGCTGGGCGAAGGTCGTCGCCATGTGTATGGGTTGGACGACCGCACCGGTTGCGGGGTCCGGCCCCTGACCGACGTGCAAGGCCCGGGTCGAGAAACCCCAGCTGTCCTCTTCTTCCGGCAAAAGCTCAGCCCTGACCGCGGTGCGCGACGAACTCGAGCAGGTCGGCGCGCGTGATCACGGCGACGGGCTTGTCTCCCTCCACCACGAGCACCGCCTGCTCGCCACGCAGCAGCGGCTCGAAAGCATCGTCCAGAGACGAGTCGACACCGACCTGGCTCAGCGGCGCGTCCATCGCCGCCGAAACCGCCGTGGTGACGATGGCCGGATCGCGGTAGACGCGGTCGAGCAGCGTGCGCTCCTGCAGCGTGCCGACCACTCCTTGCCCGTTCGACTCCTCGACCACGGGCAGCTGCGAGATCCCGTACTGCTGCATCAGGTCGATGGCCTCGCCCACCGACCTGCCCGCCTCGACCGTCACCAGCTTCGGCAAACCCTTTGGGTGTGAGTCGAGCACCTCACGGATCCGCACCGCGCCGAGGCGGGCGAGGTAGCCGTTCTGCCGCATCCATTCGTCGTTGAAGAACTTGCTCAAGTAGTTGCGGCCCGTGTCGGGGAAGAGCACGACGATCACGTCCTCGGGACCGCGCGTCAGCGCCACCTCGATTGCGGCGTGCATGGCAAGGCCCGACGAGCCGCCCACCAGGATCCCCTCCTCGCGAGCAAGCCTGCGCGCCGCCACGAAGGACTGCTTGTCGGTGACCTGCACGATCTGGTCGACCAACTTGATGTCCATCGTGCCCGGCATGAAGTCCTCACCGACACCTTCGACCTTGTAGGGCGCGATGGGTCCGGAGTAGAGCGAGCCCTCTGGGTCGGCCCCCACGATGTGCACGCCCGGCTTGCGCTCCTTCAAGTATTTCGCGACGCCGCTGATCGTGCCGCCCGTGCCCATGCCGGCCACGAAGACGCCGACCCGGCCCTCGGTCTGCTCCCAGACCTCCGGCCCGGTGGTCTGGTAGTGCGCTTCCGGGTTGCGCGGGTTGAAGTACTGGTTGGGCTGAAAGGCGCCGGGTATCTCATGCGCCAGGCGGTCCGCGACCGAGTAGTACGACTGCGGCGAGGAGCGCTCCACGTTGGTCGGGCAGATCACGACATCGGCGCCGTATGCCTTGAGCAGGCTGATCTTCTCGGCCGACATCTTGTCCGGCATGACAAAGACCATCTTGTAGCCCTTGATCGCGGCGACCATGGCCAGGCCGTGCCCTGTGTTGCCGGAGGTCGGTTCGATGATGGTGCCGCCCGGACGCAGCTTGCCGGTGCGCTCGGCGTCCTCGATCATCGTCAGGCCTATCCTGTCCTTGACGCTCCCGCCCGGATTCAGCTGCTCGAGCTTGGCGAGGATCGTGGGCTTCAGCCCGACGGTGACCTTGTGCAGGCGCACGAGCGGGGTGTGGCCGACGAGGTCGAGGATGCTGTCGCTGTACTTCAATTACCGCACCCCCAACCGCGATTCTATCCCTCGGTCAGAGCCGTGCTCGGCCCCGAACCAACGGAAGAAGATCGCGAGAGCGGCGACGGCCATCGTCACCTTGCCGAAGATCATCAGCACCGCTCCCGCGATGGTCTGGTCGATCACGGGAGTCAAACCCTCGATCAGCCGCGGTGCGTGCGTGTAGAACTCGTAGAAGGGGACGCGCGAGAAGATGAGGGCCAGCGCGACGCCGTCCTGCGGCAGGGTCGCCAGCAAGAGGTAGACGAGCCTGGCCCCGGCCGACATGCGCCACCGGGCGTGCTCCGACGTGGCTTCGATGACGGGCCAGAACAGCGCCAGCCCGGCGCCGATGAACGTCAGGTGCTCGACGATGTGGAGGTCCTCGCTGCGGAGGGTCGCGTCGTAGAGCGGCGGCAGGTGCCAGGCGATCATGACCGCGGCGGCGATGACCTGCGCTTGCACCGGCTCGGTCAGCGGGCGCACACCAGGGGCGCGGACGATTCGCGCCACCATCTCCCGCGACAGGCTCAGCAGCAGAAGGGGTGGCGCGACGAATCCGAGCAGCACGTGTTGGAGCATGTGGACGCTGTCCAGGTAGCGGTCGCTCATCGTGTCGATTGGGCTCTCGAGCGCGATCCACAAAGTGGCAAGTCCGGCGAGGAGGTACACCGTGTGCCTGGGCTGAGCGTCGGAGGCCCCCCGCGCAAGCCAGGCGTGACCGAAGAAGAGCAAGGCCAGGCCCGCGTACACGGTCCAGTCGAACGGCCACGTGATCATTTGCGGCCCACGGCGATCAGGACTAACACAACGACCAGCGCGTGGGCGGCGGTGCACCACAGGCAGACGGCCCCGACGAGCACGATCTCGACGAACAGCAGGTAGATCACTGTCAGAAGTCCGAGCATCGACCACGCCAGCAGGAGGCTGCGACGCGGACGCGCCCACAGCGCTGCGCTGACGCCAAACCACAGGATCCCGGCGACCGACGTCGGGATCGACGTGCCGGCGATGACCGCGTATGGACTCGACAACACGGCTTCGCAGCTGATCGCGCCAGAAACCGGGCACGCCGGTACGAACCCGGCGTAGTGCACGACGGTCAGGTAGATCGAGACGGCGACTCCCGCCAGGCTGACGAGAATCGCAATCAGCCTGAGGCGCGGCACTACTTCAGGTTCTTTTCGAGGCTCTGGATCGCGGAGCTGGAGCACACCGTGCCGGGCTGGTCTGCGTTCGCCTTGCAGATCGCGGCGGTCGTGAGGTTGGCGGAGCCGATGATGGCCCTGGCCTGTGTTGAACTCGGGTCCTTCAACGCATCGGCGACCGCCCGCAAGCTCATTCCGCCCAGCGTGTCCGGCGTGTACATCGCGCCCGTCATCGCATACCGGTTCGCGACGTCGATGAACGGGATCGTGCCGCCCGGGTCGTACTGGCTGACGAGCTGCTGCTCAGCCGCTGTAGGCGTCTGCAGCGGGTTGCGGTCGCGGTCGGTGGTCTCGACCGATCTGAAGTCGATGTACTGACTGGTGTAAGTCGCATTGCGAAACGTGAAGGTGGGGGTGTTCGGGTACACGTCTGTCGACGACGAGGTCGTTGTCTGCAGCCCCGAGAACGTGCCGAAGCGCGACATGGCGATGATGAGCGGCCAGCGCTGGGCCGCGCAGTAGGGACAGAATTCTGCGCCGTAATAGAACACCTCGAGCTTGCCACTCGGCCCCTTCAAGGGCGTACCGGTGATGGGCTTGATCAGGTTGTTGGCCGTGCCCTGGCCGACAGAATCGAACTCGGAGGCGGGAAGGGTCGTGATCGTCGAGACGATCTGAACGGTGGCCTCCTGGCTCGGCGCTTTCGGCGGGAGTGGCGTCACGTACCAGCGGATGACGAGGAACGCGGCGACGAGCACCGCCAGCCCGGCGACAATGGCCGCCGGCGCAACCCACACCGGCGTTCGCGCCACAGGCTTGCGCACCGGTCGTGGCCGCCGTGCGCTCATCCCGTCTCGCGCGTGATGGGCTGGGCCAGGATCCAGAGGCTGGTCATCGTGTACATGATCATCAGCAACAGCATGGGGTACTGGCTGAGCAGCGCGCGCTGAACGGTGCGGAATCGTTCACCGGCCCTCAGGTGAGAGAGGTAGACCGCTGTGACGTGGCCCAGAACGATGAGCACGATCTGCGCGTACCAGACAGTCGAGGCCTGGGCCAGGGCGAAGCTTGGCTTGAAGCCGACGACCGCCGGCCACAGGTGCCAACCCTTGCCCAGCGGATCGTTGAGCAGCGGGATCAGGTACTGCGATGACACCACGACGTAGCTGTAGTTGTGGGCGGCGTTGTAAACGAGCGCGATGGGCACCAGCGTCAGGGCGAAGGCTGAGACCGTGGCCACCATGTCGACCTTGCGCTGACCGAGATAGATGACCGCCTCCATGAAAGCGACGAAGACGAGCAGAAAAGCCACGGTCAGAAGGAGTAGTCCGAGGGTTCGCGCGAAGAAAAAACCCCACGCACCCAAAGGCAGCCAGACAGGCTCGAGCGCGAGGTTGAAGTCCTGCCACGCCGGCGTGGACAGGATTCCGTCGAACGCTAGCGTGCTCAGCATGAGGATCACGAACACGACCCGGTCCCAACCTGTGGCGGCGGGCCTGAGGAGGCCCACCCCCCACGGCCGCACGTAGACCGCCCGGATCGCTCCGCCTTCGTCGCGCTCCGCCTCGAAAGGCCCGAAGCGGCCGATGATGCCGAACAGGACCGTGAAGCCTTCACAATGCTCGAGCCATTCGTTGCGGCCGAACATGAACATGCCCGCCAGCGTGATTACGGAGTAGACGACGGCCGCGAGCGCCACGATCTGCGGCCGGCTCCCCATTCCACTTGTCAGCTCGAGGCAGGCAAAGGCGAAGTAGGCGAACATCGCCGGCCAGACTCCGACCTCCGGCAGCTTCCAGAGCGGGCGGACAGGCACGAGCCGGGCGACGACATCGTAGATCGCCGCCCACGGGTTGAGCAGGTACCAGAGGTTCCCGACGAGGCCTGACAGGATCACGGTGACGGCCCAGAAGTAGATCCAGACGACGTATTCGGCAGGGTTGTAGAAGGCGTTGGCGGAGCCGAAGAAGCCGGCGATCACGACCGTCAGCAGGCCGAGAACGCCGATCGTCCCACCGGTGGCGAGCGGCCACGGAGACCGCGCGACACCGACGAGCCACGGCACCGCGCGGCGTGGATACGCGATCGCCTTCGCGCCCACCTGCTCGCCGGCGAACAGGACGACCAAGACGAACGAGATGAGCACCACGCCGCCCGCGGCGAAGAGATACAGCGCGAGCCCGATCGGCAGGTCGTAACGCTGCCCGAACCCGTGCAGGAGGATGCCGGCGAGCATCACGTCACCACGAGGTGGCCCAGCTCGGTGCTCGTCGTCTCCCACTCGATGAGGAAGTTGCCTGTCTTGTCCGCGGTGAACGTGTGGCTCACGGTCTGGCCGGCCTTGGCCTCGAACGGAATGTCATAGCCGTGCAGATGCACCTCGCCGTCGGTATCGCTGGTCACGTTGATCGTGACCTTGTCGTCCTGATGCGCGGTGGAGTCGGTTGGGTTCATCTTGGTGCCGCCGGTCACGGTCAGATCGATCGTCACGTTCTGACCCCCGTGGCTCCTCGTCGCATAGATCAAGACTCCGCCGGCGGCGATGAAAACAATCAGGACCGCGGCCACGATAAGAGCGCGAGTTCTGCTCACGCGATTTCCTCCTTGTTGATGACACGCGCACGCGCGTGCGCGAAGCGATCAGTACGGGCTGAACGCTAAGAAGGAGGTCCCCGCCGGTTGAATCCGGTGGCGAACGGCTCGACAGGGGCGACGAAATGCATCGCGGGCGGCCACACCAACACCGCCGGCATCGATGGCACGAGCTGGAATGCAGTCGCGAAGCACGCGCTCACCTGGGCGAGGGCCGGCCGCAGGCGGGCGAACAACCAGCGCAGGGCAAGGGCCGCCACCGCGGCGACCGGCAGCTGGCCCAGGGTGCCCCAGAGCAACAAGACGGGCGCGGACGCCGCCGACTCCGCCGTCTCCTGCAGGGCGAAGAGCGCCAGTTGAATCGTGAAAAGCGCCGCGAGCAGCCTCAGGTAGGGGAGCGCGGAATCCTTCTCGATCCGGTGGCCCGCCACCCGGGTCAGTCCGATGACCAGCATGGCGACAACTGCGGCGAGCGCGACCAGTCCGAGGACTGTTTTCGCAAGGGACGGGAAATAGGCGTGCACGCCGGCGCTCTGGACTTGCTGCGCGGCCGCTCCGAAGCGAATCTCATAGGCGAGCAGGTGCCCAGCCTGTGAGCCGGCAATGCCGACCCCCAGCACCGACGCCAGCGTGCGGCGGTTCACGGTTCGATCATAGGCGGGGCGACATCGCCCGGCCTTTAGCGCAGCGACTCGATCCGGTGCGCGATCTCCGCCTCAGGTGAACCGATAAGCGCCAGGGCCACCGACCCAAGCAGCTCCGCTCGCTCCACAAACACCGCGGCTCGGACGTCGACGGTCTCGGCCGCCGCCTGGACCGCGTGACGCCGAATCGATTCGCGGAGCGGGCCCAGGAGCACCTCGCCTGCCCGGCTCATCAGGCCGCCGACGATCACCCGCTCCGGGTTGATGAGGTTGCACAGGCCGGCCACAGCCACGCCGATCTCGCGTCCCGCGTCCGCGACGGCGCGCCGGCAGCGCAAATCGCCCTCTGACGCGAGCTCGATTATCTGAGAGAGAGCGAGGCTCTCACCGTTGACCCGGCCGACCAGCTGGACGATGGCCGGACCGGAAGCCACGGTTTCGAGGCAGCCGCGGTTGCCGCAATAGCAAAGCGGTCCCGCTTCGTCGAGGGTCGTGTGGCCGATCTCACCGGCTGTCCCGGTCGCGCCTCGCAGCAAGCGCCCGTCGATCACGATGCCGGCCCCGATGCCGGTCGCCGCCTTGATGTAAGCGAAGTTCGAGCAGTCCCGGCCGGCGCCCCAGGTCAGCTCAGCCAGCGCGCCGAGGTTCGCGTCGTTCTCGATCCGGACCGGAATCCCAAGGCGCTGTTCCATCTCGGCGGCGATGCTGAGCCCAATCCAGCCGGGAAGAATCGTGGCCGAGCCGGCCGTGCCGTGCGCGCGGTCCACGGGGCCAGGGATGCCCATGCCGACGCCCAATACGCTGGTGCGCTCCACGGCCACCTCCTCGAGGATCTCGGCAAACATGCCGGCCGCCACGTCGAGCGCTCGAGCGGCCTCACGATTGACGTCCAGGTCATGCCAGCGTTCGGCGAGCACGTTGTGGCCGAGATCGGCGACGGCAATCGCGACGTGGCTGTGCCCGAAGTCGATGCCGGCCACGACCTGTGAGGGGTGTCGAAGCACAAGCTGCACGCCGGGTCGGCCGCCGCGGGCATGAAGGGACTTGGTGTCGATATCCGCGACCAGGCCGGCCTCCTTGAGCTCCGCGATCAGGGTGGAAACCGTGGTGCGTGAGAGACCGGTGGCGCGTGCGATCTCGGCCTGGCTGATCTGGCCCTGCATGCGGAGCATCTCGACCACCCGATCGCGGTTGCGATCCCTCAGCCAGGCAAGGGTCCCGTCAGCATTCTTGGATGTCGCCATGCATGCGACATGATGGTCGTGCCCGGGCCTTTGTCAAGAGCCCGAACAAATTGTCGCATCGATGAATACGATAACTTGACAAACTCGTGGGCGTGAGCAATGCTCTTGCCTGCACCACTTCGGTGAACTGCCGCGTGGAAAAAAAGGGACCACGCCGTGAGTAAGACCTGTCTGCCGGCGCACTCTCGCCCCGCGGCCTGCGCGGGAAGAAGGCAGCAGGGATTTTGGAATTAGAGGTAAGTGCGCATGAGATTAGCCCGTCTACTGCCTGCTTTCGTCGCTGCGGGAGCGCTTCTCGCTGCGTGCGGAGGCTCGACAGGTTCGACTACGACTCCGTCGGCCACCGTGCCATCGGACCTGAGCATCAGCTCGTTCACGGCCGACTTTTCGTATATGGCCAAGCTGAAGGACCTGACCGCGGCCGGCAAGGGCAAGGTCGCCGTGCTCCTTCCCGACACCACGTCGTCCGTGCGCTACGTCCAGTTCGACCAGCCATACCTGCAGAAGGCGTTTGAGATGGCTGGCTATAAGTCTTCTGACTTCACGATCAGCAACGCTCAGGGCCAGGAGGCCCAGGAGCTCGCCCAGGCCCAGACCGCCATCAGCAACGGCGCGACGGTCCTGATCATGGACCCCCTCAACAGCACGGTCGGCTCGCAGATCCAGAACGTGGCGTCGCAGAAAGGCGTCAAGGTGATCAGCTACGACCGGGCGACATTCACCGGTACCAACACCTACTACGTGAGCTTCGACAACGTCCAGGTGGGCGAGCTCATCGGCAAGGGCTTTGTCCAGTGCGTCTCCGACTGGGGCGTCAAGAACGCTCAGGTCTTCGAGCTGGACGGCGGCCAGAACTCTGACCCGAACGCGGTCTCATTCGCGCAGGGCTACAACGACGCCATCTGGGGCAAGAAGGTCGCGCACGTGGACAACGGCACGACCAACAGCCAGGGCATGAAGCTCGTCGGGGAGCAGGTGGCCACGGACTGGAAGAACGACGTCGGACAGACGATCTTCCAGCAGGCCTACACCGCCAACGCCGCGATCAACGCCACGGTCGAGGCCAATGACGGTCTCGGCAACGCGGTGGTCACCGTCCTCAAGAGCAAGGGCGTCAAGGCCAAGTCGGTTCCCACCACGGGCCAGGATGCAACCCCGGACGGGATCGCCAACACGCTGACCGACTACCAGTGCGGGTCGGTCTACAAGGCCGTCTATCTCGAAGCGCAGGCCGCCGTGGCTCTCGCCACCGTGCTTCGCGCAAGCGCGACTCCGCCGCCGGCCCTGGTCAACGGGACCACGGCGCCCCCTTCGCCCGTGGCAGGCAGCACGCAGCAGCCGGCCATCCTGTTGGTCCCGATCTGGGTCAACAAGGCGAACATCAAGGACACGGTGATCAAGGACAACTTCGTCGACAAGGCAGCGCTGTGCCAGAAGGTCACCGCCGCTGTCTGCACCGCCGCCGGCATCTCGTAAGCGATTTCCTGGACGCCGCCGCAACTCGCGGCGGCGTCTTTCTTTATTAGCGAACATAATTTGACTGACATGGCGGCTCAAGTCGCAACCGACGAGCCGTTGCTGAAGATTCGCGAGCTGGACAAGCATTTCGGTCCGGTCCAGGCGCTGTACCACGTCGATCTCGACATCCCGCCCGGGCAGGTGACCGCCCTGTGCGGGGACAACGGCGCCGGCAAGACCGTGCTTACCAAGTGCATCGCCGGCATCTACCAGGTGGACCACGGCCAGATCTCCTGGGAGGGCCATCCGGTCCACATCCACAATGCACGCGACGCCGCGCGCCTCGGAATCGAGACGGTCTATCAAGACCTCGCGCTGGCTGACAACCTCGACATCGTCCAGAACATGTTCCTGGGGCGGGAGCGACTCCGCAACGGATTGCTCGACGAGGACAGCATGGAGCGCGCCGCCAAGGAGACACTGTCGAATTTGCGGGTCACGACCGTGAAGTCAATCCGCCAACCAGTGGCATCACTTTCGGGAGGACAGCGCCAGTCGGTCGCAGTCGCCAAGGCGGTGATGTGGAACTCGAAGTTGGTGATCATGGACGAGCCGACTGCAGCGCTCGGCGTCGTCCAGACCAGGATGGTGCTCGACCTCATCAGGCGGTTGCGCGACAAGGGCCTGGCCGTGATGGTCATATCGCACAACCTGAACGACGTCTTCGAGGTCGCCGACAACATCGCGGTCCTCTACCTCGGACGCATGGCCGTGCAGGACAGGGTCTCGAATTTCGACCGACAGAGCGTCGTCGAGTACATGACAACAGGAGGTAGCGGGCGCGCCAGTGGAAGACCTTTCAAAGCAAACTGACATTCCCGAGGCGGCGCCGGACCTGACGGCGGCGGCGCCAGAGGCCACGGTTGCCGAGCTTCCGCCCGAGGTAGTCGCCCAGTCGCTGTCTGAGTATTTACGCGCTTACGCAGCGCGGATTCGCGCCGGCGAGAGTGGCGTCCTCCCCATCGTTTTCGCGATGGTCCTGATCGTGGTCGTGTTCGAGGCGATCAGTCCGAATCAGGTCTACCTTTCGCCCGGCAACCTGGTCAACCTCTTCCAGCAGAGCGCGGTGATCATGGTGCTGGCCATGGCCGAGAGCTTCGCGCTCATCCTGGGTGAGATCGACCTCTCAGTCGGCTTCGTGGGCGCGTGCGGCGCCGCGATCACCGTCCAGCTCGTGCAGCCCATCACAACGAACTGGGCCTGGCCCCTGGCGATCGTGGCCGGCCTGCTGTTCTGCCTCGCATTCGGAGGCATCCAGGGAGTGTTGATTACAAGACTGCGGCTGCCGTCGTTCATCGTCACGCTCGCGGGATATCTCGTCGCCAACGGGCTGTTCTTGAAGATCCTTTTGTTCGGACCTTTCTCCGGCTATCCCAACCTCGTCGGCCAGAGCGACAACCTTCACGTCCTTTACAACCTGATGTGGGGCACGATCGACCCGATCACTTCGTGGGTCGTCGCGGGCCTCGTTGTCGCCGGCCTGGGCGCGCTCATGTGGTTTGCGGACTCGCGCCGTCGCACCAGCGGATTGGTGGCGCCGCCGGCCAGCCTGACGCTGATCAAGATCGGCGCGATCGCCATCGTGGCGGTCGTCGTGGTCTCCATCTGCAACGTCAACCGCGCGAACCTGGGCACTCTCGAGGGAGTGCCGTGGATGATCCCGATCGTGCTTGCGGTGCTGGGCGTGTGGACGGTGCTGCTCCAGCGCACGAAGTACGGCCGCTACGTCTACGCGATCGGCGGCAACCCGGAAGCCGCGCGCCGGGCCGGTATCAACCTGGCGCTGGTTCGCACGGTGGGCTTCATGCTGTGCTCGTTCACCGCCGGGATCGGCATGCTGCTCTACGCGTCGTATCTGAACGGCATGTCCAACAACGTGCAGGGTGGGCAGTACGTGTTGTATGCGGTGGCCGCGGCCGTCATCGGCGGCACGAGCCTGATGGGCGGCCGCGGTAAGCCGCTGCATGGAGTCCTTGGCGGCCTTGTGATCGGGGCCATCTACAACGGCATGTACCTGCTGGGGCTGCAGTTCGAGTGGCAGTACATCGTGACCGGCCTCGTGCTGCTGGCCGCGATCATCATCGATGCGGTCTCTCGCCGCGGCAGCGCTTCAGGGAGCGTCACCCGCATCTGACCCCCTCGGGGCTTGCTAGCGAGGGCGCCCAAGGGGTAGCCTTCGGGCCTCAGCAACGTTGCAGCAAGCGTCACAGCAATCGAGGTAGTTGAATGAAGGCGTACAAGCTCGCGGCCGCGCTTCTCCTGTTGGGCCTCGGCGCGGTGGCATGCGGCGGCGGCGGCAGCGTCGGCGGCGGCGTGACCCCCGGCAAGAAGATCGCGTTCCTCGCTCCCGACAGCGCGCCGCGCTACGAGAGCCAGGACGTTCCGCTTTTCCAGGCCAAGCTGCGATCGCTCTGCTCGGATTGCGAGCTTGTGTACCGCAACGCCAACGGCGACCCGGCCGCCCAGAGGCAGCAGGCGGACTCGGCACTCGCGGGCGGCGCGAGCGTGCTCGTCCTCGACGCGGTCGACCCAGGCACCGCGTCCGTCATCGTCTCGGCCGCGGCCAAGAAACACGTGCTCGTGATCGCCTATGACCGGCTGATCCTCAACACCCCGGAGCTTGCGTACTACGTGTCATTCGACAACGCGGCGGTGGGCGCGCTGCAGGCGAGCGCCCTGCTCAGCGCGATGAAGGGAGCCGCCAACCCGACCGTGGTGATGATCCATGGCGACCCAGCGGACCTCGAGGCCACTCTGCTGAAGAACGCGGCTCGCGGGGCGCTCGACGGCAAGGTCACGGTGGCCAAGGAGTACGACACCCCGTCGGGGAGCGCGGACGGTGCCAAGCTCGAGATGACGCAGGCGCTCGCCGCCCTGAACAACAAGCTCGACGGCGTCTACGCAGCCAGCGACGAGGTGGCGGGCGGCGCGGTAAGCGCGATGAAGGCGGCCGGGCTCAAGACTTTGCCCCCGGTCACAGGAGGGGACGCCGAGCTGTCGGCGGTGCAGCGCATCGTGTCCGGCGACCAGTACATGACGGTCTACCGGCCGGTCCGGCAGGAGGCGGAAACGGCCGCGACGCTGGCCTACGATCTGGTCTTCGGCGTGAGGGTGCCGGCCGAGATGACGGCGGGCAACACCGTGGACAACGGCGCCCGGGGCGTGCCGGCCGCGCTGGTTCGCCCGCTCTCGGTAACCCGCAAGACCCTGGTCACCACTGTGATCGCGGATGGATTCTGGAGCCGGTCCCAGCTCTGCACGCCGGACTATGCCCAGGCGTGCAAGGCGGCGGGCCTCTCCTAACCCAGACAACCTCGGATAGTCCGGACTATCCGGCGTTTGCCGGTGCCAGATGCTCGGTTCGTCCGGACTCTCCGAGAGCAGCGGTGACCGCCGGCCCAGCCGCCGGAGGGGCTGCGGCGGCACATAGGATTGGGAATTCTCCCCCGTGGGTAAACGTTCTCTCGTACAGATGGCAACACCCAAATCCGAACTCCTACCAGTCCTCCCCATGGACGACGTCGTCGTCCTGCCGCACATGTCGGTCACCCTCGCGGTCGAGGGCGATGACCAGAAGGCCGCGATCGAGGCCGCCCGCCAGGGCAACCGCCTGATCCTGCTCGTGCCCCGCATCGAGGGCAAGTTCGGCACCATCGGCACCGCCGCCCGGCTGGGCGAGTCGGCCGAGCTGCCGACTGGGGCCGAGGCCTTCATGATCCGGGGCGAGTACCGCGCCCGACTGGGCAGCGGCCAGGCCGATATCGGCGGCGCACTGTGGGTCAAAGCCGACCCCATCCTCGACCCCGAGCCACCGACGGAGAAGTCTCTCGAGCTCGCCCGCGAGTACCGCGCCCTGCTCGAGAACCTGGTCGAGTCGCGTGGCGTCCCGCAGGTCGTCCAGTTCCTGCGCGCCGCGAGGACTCCCGGCCACCTCGCCGACCTGGCCGGCTACTCGCCGGACCTGTCGACCGAGCAGAAGCTCGAGATCCTGGAGATGACCGACCTCGAGGAGAGGCTGGCCAAGCTCATCGGCTGGACCAAGGGCATCCTGGCCGACGCATCGTTGAAGGAGAAGATCCGCAGCGACGTCGCCGAGGGCATGGAGAAAACGCAGCGCGAGTTCCTCCTGCGCCAGCAGATGGAGGCGATCAAGAAGCAGCTCAATGAGGGTCAGACCGACGTGGTCTCGACCTACCGCGAAAGGGTCGCGAAGGCGGAGATGCCCGAGAACGTGCTCACCGAGGTCAACCGCGAGCTCGACCGCCTGGAGCGGACGAGCGAGCAGAACCCGGAGTACGGATGGATCCGCACCTACCTCGACTGGATGCTCGACATCCCGTGGAACGTGCGCTCCGAGGACAACTACGACCTGAAGAAGGCCCGCGCGATCCTCGACGAGGACCACACCGGCCTGGGCGATGTGAAGGACCGCATCATCGAGTTCCTCGCCGTGCGCAAGCTGCGCCAGGAGCGCGGGCTCGAAGTCTTGAGCGGCCGCGGATCGGGCGCAATCATCACGCTCGTCGGACCTCCCGGCGTCGGCAAGACGTCGCTGGGCGAATCCGTCGCGCGCGCTTTGGGTCGCAAGTTCACGCGCGTGTCGCTCGGTGGCATCCGCGACGAAGCGGACATCCGCGGACACCGGCGCACGTACGTCGGGGCACTGCCGGGCCGCATCGTGCGCGCTCTGAAGGACGCAGGCACGAAGAACCCGGTGATCATGCTGGACGAGATCGACAAGGTCGGCAGCGACTGGAGGGGCGACCCATCTGCCGCGCTGCTCGAGGTCCTCGACCCGGCGCAGAACCACACGTTCCGCGACCACTACCTCGAGGTCGACCTCGACCTGTCCGAGGTGCTGTTCATCCCGACCGCCAACGTGTCGGAGACGATCCCCGCGCCTCTGCTGGACCGCATGGAGCTGATCCGGCTCGACGGGTACACCGAAGAGGAGAAGGTCGCGATCGCGCGCGACCACCTGCTGAAGCGGCAGGTCCGGCAGGCCGGTCTCAAGCCTGATGAAGTCACCGTGGACGACGCGGCGATCATGAAGGTGATCACCGACCACACGCGGGAAGCCGGCGTGCGCAACCTCGAGCGCGAGCTGGGCAAGATCACGCGCAAGATCGCGACCAAGGTCGCCAAGGACGAGCTCACCCCGCCAGTCGCGATCACACCCGACCGCGTCCGCGAGTTCCTCGGCAAGCCGAAGTTCGACAACGAAGTCGCCGCGCGCACGGCTGTGCCGGGCGTGGCGACCGGGCTCGCCGTCACCGGAACCGGTGGCGACGTGCTGTTCGTCGAAGCGTCGGCCACGGACTCCAACGGAAATGGTGGCGGCGGGTTGCTGCTTACCGGCCAGCTGGGCGACGTGATGAAAGAATCGGCGCAGATCGCGCTCTCCTACGTGCGGTCGCACGCTGACGAGCTGAAAATCCCACACGACGCGATCAACAAGTCGTTCCACATCCACGTCCCCGAGGGCGCGGTGCCGAAGGACGGGCCGTCGGCCGGCGTGACGATGACGACCGCGCTCGTGAGCCTGCTCACCGGGCGGCCCGTGCGCAACACGGTCGCCATGACCGGGGAGGTCTCGCTTCAGGGTTTGGTCCTGCCGATCGGCGGCGTCAAGCAGAAGGTGCTTGCCGCGCACCGCATGGGCCTGACCGAGGTCATCCTGCCGAAGCGCAACGAGAAGGACATCGACGACGTGCCGCAGAGCGTGCGCGAGAAGATGACCTTCCACCTCGCCTCTCGCGTCGAGGACGTGCTGAAGCACGCGCTCGAGCCGGCGTCGACGACGAAGTCGAAGACCGAAGCGGCCTAAGAGCAGCTGAGAGTTCTCGTTCTCGACGGCGAGTACCGGCGCGAGTTAGAGCCGCTGCCCACAGGCGTCGAGGTCGTCAGTGACCCGACGCCTGACGTCGAGTTTGCGGTCATCAACTTCGAAGTCGCGGGTCACCTACCAGACCTCTTCGCCTCGATGCCGCGACTGCGCGTCGTCCAATCGCTCAGTGCCGGCGTCGACTGGCTTCTGCCGCGCACCCCGCCGGGCGTAACCGTTTGCAGGGCGGTCGGCGTGCACGACGGTCCTGTGTCGGAGTGGATCCTGGCTGCGATCCTGGCGATGCAGCGGCGGTTCCCAGAGTATGTGGAGTCGCAACGTCAGGGCAAATGGGATCGCAGTCCCGCCGACAAGACCCCATCCGACGACCTGGAAGGCCAAACCGTGCTCGTGGTCGGTCACGGGTCGATCGGCAGGACTCTGGCTGATCGCCTCGCGCCGTTTCGTGTTCGCGTCATCGGCGTGGCGCAGCATCCGCGCGAGGATGCGCAACCCCCCTCCGTGCTGCCTGAGCTTCTACCGCAGGCGGACGTCGTCGTCAATCTCCTCCCACTCAGCCCCGCCACCGCGAAGTTCGTCGATCGCGCATTCCTCGAGCAGATGAAGCCAGGTGCGTTGTTCGTCAATGCCGGCCGCGGCAAGACCGTGGACACCGAAGCGCTCCTTGGAGCCTTGAGGGCCGGGCACATTCGCGCGGCCCTGGATGTCGCGGATCCGGAGCCCCTTCCCGATGGTCATCCGCTGTGGCACGCGCCAAACGTTCTCATCACGCCGCACACGAGACCGAGTAGCCGATCGCGCTCAGCCAGTCCAGCCTTCGGGCGGACCGATAGTCGCGGCCTCCGGACCAAACTTCTTGGCATAGGCGTCGTCGAGGTCCTTCCATTTGTCCGCTGATGAATCGGAAGGATTGCCTCCGAGCGCGCTCTCGAGCGAGTCGAGGCAAACGTGCCAGCCTGCGCTGTCGCGCGCCGCCTTGCCGACCTCGTCGATCGAATCGACCAGCGTCAGAACAGATCCGGTCTTGGTCGGCACGACCTCGAACCGAACGCGATCGGTGCCCCACCGGATTTCGAGCAAGCGGGGCGGCTCGAACGCCAGAACTTCGCCCTGGTGGTCGGGCAAGCCATGCCCCGGCTTGAACTCAAGTGGGGCGCCAACCTTCCATTCGTCCACGACTATCTGGTCGGGAAACCACTTACGCAGCTGATCCGGCTCCGTCAAGGCTTGCCAGACCTTGGCCGGCGGATGCGCCAATTCGCGCACGAACCGAAGCTGCCAGGTTTCACCGACCTGCTCTAGCTCTCCGAGCATGTTTGCCTCCTTTGACTTGGGTCTCCGACACATCGAGGTGACGTTCGAGGGCGTCGAGGCTCTTGGTCCACATCGCGCGATACGGTTCGAGCCATGCGTCCATCTCGCGCAGCGGGTGGAGCCGCACGCTGTAGAAACGCCTCTGCGCGTCGGTCCGCGATTCGACGAAACCCGCATCGCGCAGTACGCGAAGGTGTTTCGACACGGCGGGCTGGCTGATATCGAGCGCGTTCACGAGCTCACCCACCGTCCGCTCGCGGTCACGAAGCAGCTCGACGATCACTCGCCGGTTTGGTTCGGCCATGACCTCGAACGTGGCCCCCACCGCCATCCCGTTAACATAGCTAAGCAGCTATATAGCTGTCAAGCTATCTGCGGAATAATGGCCGCGGGGGCCCACTTCAAGTTCCCGTGAGCCGTAGTTCGCACGAGATCCTCGCGAGCGCCAGGACCATCGCGGTGGTCGGCGCATCTCGCGATCCGAATAAAGCCGGAGGATCCGTTCCGGAAGGCCTGCAGAGACGTGGCTTTCGGATCATCCCGATCAACCCTTACGCGGAGACGCTGTTTGGCGAGCGAGTCTATCGATCGCTGCTCGAGGTGCCCGACAAGATCGACCTCGTCGACGTCTTCAGGCCGGCGGCGGACGCACCCGAGATCGCGCGCCAGGCGGTTGCCGTCGGCGCCAAGGCGCTGTGGCTGCAGGAAGACATCCGGTCCGCGGAAGCTCGTCGCGTAGCAGAGGCTGCAGGCATGGAATACGTAGAGGACGAGTGCACCGCGGTGATCGCGTCCCTCTATCGGATGCGAAAGACCGCCGCGTAGGAGCGCCGGCGGGAGACCTCGGCGAGAGATTCGGTGATCCAGGCGGATCGGATGCCAGGCGCGGCCGAGCACCGGAGCGTGCGCATCGTGTATCCGTGAGCGAGGAGCGGAGGCCGCAACGACGCAGACGGCCGCCAGGGCGCCGAAGATCCGTCGAGGGGCTCCTGCCGGCGCTCCACCAGTTACTCTCGCAGCGTGGCGCGCCGGCGTCTGCGCACTCCGAGAGACCGCACCATCGAGGCGGAGCTCAAGTTTCGCGTCGCCAGCGTTCGCGATCACGCCAAGCTGCGCGCGATGCTGCTCAAGCGTGGCGCCAAACTTACTGGCCGGTACAGAGAAGACAACTACCGCTTCAACGGCCCTGGCAAGTCGACACGCAACACCACTCTTCGCCTTCGCATCCTCAACGGCGGGCCACGGGGCGTGTTGACCGCCAAGGGTCCGGCCACATTCGACGGAGGCGTCAAGATCCGCGAGGAGACCGAGGTCGACGTGGCTGATGTTCATGCGACGCTGGACATGCTGCAGCAGCTTGGCTTCCGTGTCGGCTGGACTTACCCGAAGAGGCGTACGTACTGGATGCTCGACGGTGTCTCCGTCACGCTCGACGTGCTCGACTTCGGATGGTTTGTCGAGCTCGAGGGGCCCGTCGAGGTCCTACCCGAAATGGCGCGAAGCCTCGGCCTCGACCCCGCGAAAGCGCTGAGGGACAGCTACTCGGTCATGGCGCGCAAGCACCAGCGAGCGAGAAAGCCGACGAAATCGCCCGCGACTCCGGTGGTCATTCCGCCCGAGGCGGGGGCGCGGTAGCAGAGCTGAAGCGCAGCTCGTAGCTCTCGGCCTCGAACTCGCCGAACCCACCTTCGGGACGCCATCCAAGTCGCCCGAGGTGCTGGAATCCGAGCTTTTCGGCGACACGCCTGCTCGCCAGGTTCTCCGTCCCCGCCCAGAGGCTCAGCTTGGTGACCGGCAGCTCGTTTCGCGCCCATTCGACCAGCACCCGGCACGCCTCCGTCACAAGGCCGTGACCGGCCCTGTCGCTGCGGATCCAGTAGTGCAGCTCGGCTGAATCCGCCGCGTCCCGGTTGAGACCGGCGACGCCCAGCACCTGGCCCGTCTCCTTTTCGACCAGAGCGAAATGAAACACGCGATCGTCCAGCCACTCGTTTTCGACTCGCCTGGTCATCTCGCTGTGGCCCGCGAGTGAGGGGTCCCGCGCCCACGGCATCCAGGGGAGCAGCTCTGGTCGTGAGGAGACCACGGCGGCGTAAATGCCGTCGGCGTGCCTTGTTCCGACGGGCTCGAGCAGCAGCCGCTCGGTGGCAAGCGTTACTCGGCGCGCGGAAGTGCCTTGGCAGCCTGGCCGTCCGTGCGGGTAGGGCCGACCCACACCGTCTGGATGTTGGTGAACTCTTTGATTCCATACTCAGACAGCTCCCGGCCGTAGCCCGACCGCTTCACGCCGCCGAAGGGCAACCGCGCGTCGGATGCGACCATGCCGTTGATGAAGACGAGCCCCGCCTCGATACGCTCCGCGAGCTTCTTGGCTCGCTCGATGTCACGCGTCCAGATGTTGGAGCCGAGCCCGAAGTCCGTATCGTTGGCGACCCGAAGGGCGTCCTCGGCGTCCTTGACCCTGATCACAGCCGCAACCGGCCCGAACGTCTCCTCGTGGTACGCGGGCATGCCCGGCCTCACGTTCGCCAGGACGGTGGGCTCGAAGTAGTAGCCGTCGCCGCCGATCCGCTTGCCGCCCGTCAGCGCGCGCGCCCCGAGGCGCACCGATTCGTTGACCTGTCGCTCGAGCTCCTCCACCAGGTCTCCGCGCGCAAGCGGACCCACCTGGTTGGCCCGGTCCATCGGGTTGCCGACCTTCAGCGCGGCGACGGCCGCGGTGAAACGCCGCTCGAACTCGTCCGCGACCGGCTCCTCGACGATGAAGCGCTTGGCCGCGATGCAGCTCTGTCCGTTGTTCTGGTTGCGCGCGCGGACGGCGACCGCCGAGGCGGCATCGAGGTCCGCGTCGGCGAGCACGATGAAAGGGTCGGAACCGCCCAGCTCGAGCACAGTCTTCTTCAGCGCCCTGCCGGCCGACTCCGCCACCATGGCGCCGGCCTTGTCGGAGCCGGTCAGGGTGACCCCGGCGACACGGTGGTCGGCGATCAGCCGGTCGACCGCGGCCGACCCGATCAGGAGCGTTTGGAAAACGCCCTCCGGCATCCCCGCTTCGCGAAAGACCTCCTCGATCGCCAGCGCAGACTGCGGCACGTTGGAGGAGTGCTTGAGCAGCATCACGTTGCCGGCGATCAGCGCGGGCAGGCCGGCGCGAAACGCCTGCCAGAACGGAAAGTTCCACGGCATCACGGCCAGAATGACGCCGAGCGGCTGGAACCGGACATAGCTTTCGGTGGCGGTGCTCTCGGTCGGTTCGTCGGCCAGCAGGCGCTCGCCGTTCTCGGCCAGCCAGTTGGCGGTCCAGGCGCACTTTTCGATCTCCGCCTCGGCCTCGACGATGGGCTTGCCCATCTCAGTCGTGAGCAGGGCGGCGTAACGCGACTTGTCCGTCCGCAGCACGCCGGCGACCGAACGCATGAGCGAGGCCCGCATGCCCGGCCCGGCGTCGCGCCACGGGTGCCGGCTGGTCCAGGCGCGCGCGAGAGCGCTCTCGATGGCGGCCTCGTCGGCCTCGGGGAACGAGGCAAGCTCCCGGCCTGTGGCCGGATCTATTGATTTCAGCATCCGCTCGAATCATGCCACGATTTGATTTGTGGCCCGGGCACCGGTGAGGAGGCGTGTCGAGCGGCCTGCGGCCGCCCGGCCCCAGGCTGCCGTGAAGGCCCTGACGGGCGTCGACGGGCGCCGGCGCGTCGTCATCGAGGCCGTCTCGCCGGAGGTCGACGGGGGCCGGTTCCCGGCCAAACGAGCGATCGGCGAGACAGTCACAGTCGAGGCCGACGTCTTCGCCGACGGCCACGACGCCCTCGCGGCGATCCTAAAGCACAAATTCCTCCCCATACCTGCTGGGGTCCCCCCGGCGCGGCCGGGGGGTGCTTCGAAGGCGGCGGAGGGGCCGGACTGGATTGAGACGCCCTTGACGCCACTGGTCAATGACCGCTGGCGGGGCGATTTCCCGGTCACCGAGCTCGGGCGCTACGTCTTCACGGTCGAAGGCTGGGTCGACCACTTCGAGACCTGGAGCCGCCAGCTCGCGAAGCGAGTGCAGGCCGGGCAAGACGTCAAGGTCGAACTGGAGGTCGGGGCGCGAATGGTCGACCAGGCGGCGGCCCGCGCCGACGGCAAAGCGGCTGATGCGGCCCAGCTGCTGGCGCTGTCGAAGTCGCTGCGAGCCGGCGCCGCCGCCACGCTCGACGGCGAGCTTACCCAACTGATGCGTCGTTACTCGGCCGACCGGGACTTCTCGACGACCTACGCTCGCGAGGTCGAGGTCGTGGTGGAGCCTGTCAAGGCCCGCTTCAGCACCTGGTACGAGCTGTTCCCGCGCTCGGCCGGCTCGCCCGGCAAACACGGGACTTTCACGGAGGTCGAGCAGCTGCTGCCCGGTATCGCGGGGATGGGCTTCGATGTTCTCTACCTCCCTCCCATCCACCCGATCGGCAAAACCCACCGCAAGGGAGCCAACAACAAGCCGGCCGCCGCGGGCGAGCCCGGCAGCCCGTGGGCGATCGGCTCGGCGGAGGGAGGTCATAAGGCCGTGCACCCGGAGCTGGGCACGCTGGATGACTTTCGTCATCTTGTGCAGACAGCCGCCGACCAAGGCGTGGACGTCGCGCTCGACATCGCATTCCAATGCTCGCCGGACCATCCGTACACGCGCGAGCACCCCGAATGGTTCAAGCACCGGCCCGACGGCTCGATCCAGTACGCGGAGAACCCGCCGAAGAAGTACGAAGACATCTACCCGTTCGACTTCGAGAACGAGCACTGGAGGGAGCTGTGGCAAGAGCTCCTGTCCATCGTGCTGTTCTGGGCGGAGCAAGGCGTCCGTGTCTTCCGCGTGGACAATCCGCACACGAAGCCGTTCTCGTTCTGGGAGTGGCTCATCGGCGAGCTCAAGCGCCGGCATCCCGACTCAATCCTTCTCGCGGAGGCGTTCACGCGGCCAAAGGTCATGTACCGGCTCGCGAAGGCCGGCTTCAGCCAGTCGTATACCTACTTCGCCTGGCGCAACACCGCGTACGAGCTCTACCAGTACTTCACCGAGCTGGCGCAGCCGCCCATCCGCGAGTTCTTCCGGCCCAGCCTTTGGGCCAACACGCCCGACATCCTGACCGAGTACCTGCAGACCGGCGGTCGGCCCGCGTTCCAGGCCCGCCTGATCCTGGCCGCGACCCTAGGCGCGACCTACGGCATCTACGGCCCCGCATTCGAGCTGCTGGAGAGCAGGCCCCGCGAGCAGGGCTCGGAGGAGTACCTCGACTCCGAGAAATACCAGCTGCGAGCGTGGGAGCGCGATGACCCGAACAGCCTCAGCGAGCTCGTTACGATTGTCAATCGGATCCGCCACGAAAATCCCGCGCTGCAGACCGACCGCGGCCTCCGCTTTCATCCGACCGAAAACGAACAGCTGCTGGCGTACTCGAAGAGCACGCCCGACAATGCCAACGTGGTCCTGACGGTGGTCAACGTCGACCCGCATCACGTCCAGCGCGGCATGGTCAACCTGCCGCTCGACGAGCTCGGCCTCGAGCCCGACCGCCCGTACCAGGCGCACGAGCTGATCACCGGCGCGCGCTACCTGTGGAACGGACCGCGCAACTTCGTCGAGATCAACCCCCACGCGCTGCCTGGTCAGATCTTCCGCTTCCGCCGGCGCGTCCGCAGCGAGCGCGACTTCGAGTACTTCCTGTGATCGCAACCACGACGAGTCGCCGCCGCAAGGTCGAGCCGTTTCACCTCGAGGATGATCCTCTCTGGTACAAGGACGCGCTCATCTATGAGATGCACGTGCGGTCCTTCATGGATAGCGATGCGGATGGCAGCGGCGATTTCCGCGGCTTGATCGAGAAGCTGCCCTACCTGCAGGACCTCGGCGTCAACGCGCTGTGGCTGCTTCCGTTCTATCCGTCGCCGTTGCGCGATGACGGTTACGACATCGCCGACTACACCAACGTCAACCCGATGTACGGCACGCTCGGAGACATCAGCCAGCTGGTGAAGGATGCGCACAGCCGGGGCATCCGGGTCATCAACGAGCTCGTCTGCAATCACACGTCGGATCAACATCCATGGTTCCAGCGCGCGCGGCGCGCTCGGCCTGGCACCGCGGCTCGTGAGTTTTACGTATGGAGCGAAACCAACCAGCGCTACCAGGACGCGCGAATTATTTTCAAAGACTTCGAGACGTCCAACTGGACGTGGGACCACGTCGCCAACGCCTATTACTGGCACCGCTTCTACTCGCATCAACCGGACCTCAACTTCGACAACCCGAAGGTGAAAGAGGCGATCTTCAAGGCGCTCGATTTCTGGATGGACCTGGGGATCGACGGTGTGAGGCTAGATGCGGTTCCCTACCTCTACGAGCGCGAGGGCACCAACGGCGAGAACCTGCCGGAGACTCATGTGTTCCTCCGCGAGCTGCGGGGGCACGTCGACTCCGGGTACCGCAACCGCATGTTGCTCGCCGAGGCGAACCAGTGGCCGGAAGACGCGGTCTCGTACTTCGGCCAGAGCGACGAATGCCAGATGTCGTTCCACTTCCCGCTGATGCCACGCCTGTTCATGTCGATCCGCATGGAAGACCGATTTCCGATCGTCGACATCCTGGCCCAGACGCCGAGCATCCCGGACACCGCGCAGTGGGCGCTCTTCCTGCGCAACCACGATGAGCTCACGCTCGAGATGGTCACGGATGAGGAGCGCGACTACATGTACCGGGCATACACCCAGGACCGCCTCGCCCGGCTGAACCTCGGCATCCGCCGCCGCCTTGCACCGCTGCTGGGCAACGACCGGCGCCGCATCGAGCTGATGAACGGCCTGCTCTTCTCTCTCCCCGGCACGCCAGTCCTGTACTACGGCGATGAGATAGGCATGGGGGACAACATCTTCCTGGGCGATCGCAACGGCGTGCGGACCCCGATGCAGTGGAGCGCCGACCGCAATGCCGGATTCTCACGTGCGAACCGCCAACGCCTCTACCTGCCCGTGATCACAGATCCGGAGTACCACTACGAAACGGTCAACGTCGAGGCACAGCAGGGCAACCCGCACTCCATCTATTCGTGGACCAAGCGGCTCATCGCGCTGCGCAAGCGGCACCGCGCGTTCGGCCGAGGCACGCTCGAACTGCTGCGTCCGGAGAACCGGAAAGTGCTGGCTTACGTCCGCGAGTACGAATCCGAGAAAATCCTGTGCATCGCCAACCTCTCTCGGTTCCTGCAGGCGGTTGAGCTCGACCTCAGCAAGTGGAAGGGCCTCGTGCCTGTCGAGCTCTTCAGCAGCAACGAGATGCCGGTCGTCGGTGACAACCCGTACTTCCTGACCATGGGCCCTCACGCCTTCTACTGGTTCGCGATGCAGCCGCGCGCCGCGCCGAGCATCCAGAGCGATGGCGCGCAGCCGGCCAGGGTGCTGCCTGAGGTTCGGGTGGCAGGCGGTTGGGAGGCTGCGCTCGTCGGCGGTTCGAAGGAAGCGCTGGAGGCGGTGCTGCTCGGCTACATCCCGCAGCGGCGCTGGTTTGGAGGCAAAGCGCGCCGGATCAAGACGGCGACGATCACAGATGTCGTCAGCGTCCCGGGGGCGGAGGGCAACTCTTACCTGACCTCGGTGGTGATCGGCTACGCGGAAGGCGACCCGGACACCTACATGCTGCCGGTCGCCTACGCGAACGCGGCCGAGGCGCCTCACATCCTCGAGCGGTGGCCACAGTCCGCCGTCGCCTGGATCCGCAACCAGGGCGAAGACGTCCGCGGCTTGCTCTACGACGCCCTTGGACCGCCCAACTTCGCCGAGGCGATCCTGGGCGCGATCGCCCGGCGACGTCGCGCGGCAGGCGGCATGGGGACGCTGGTCGGCTCCACAACCCGCGCGTTCGCCCGCCTGCGCGGCCCGGAGACGATCCGTCTGGAAGCCCAGCTGTCTGTCGCGGAGCAGAGCAACAACTCAGTGATCTTCGGCGAGCGGCTCATGCTCAAGGTGTTCCGGCGCCTGGAGGAGGGTGTGAACCCCGAGCTCGAGGTGGGGCGGTTCCTGACCGAAAAGACGACCTTCAGCCACATTGCGCCGCTGGCCGGCAGCCTGGAGTACCGTCGGGCGAAAGGCGAGCCGATCAGCATCGCGATCCTCCAGGCCTACGTGCCGAACCAGGGCGACGCTTGGCAGTACACGCTCAACACCCTCGCCCATTTCTTCACCGCCCCAGAGCTGGTCGGAGCGCAGCCACCAGCGATGCCACGCAGCCTGCTCGAAGCGAGCAAGCTCGAACCGTCCGAAATCGCGAGCAAGGTGATCGGGGGCTACCTCGATTCGGCCAGGCTCCTGGGCCGGCGCACGGCCGAGCTCCACGCCGCCCTCGCTTCTGACCCCGACGATCCGGCGTTCGCACCGGAAAGGATCACGGCACTCGACCAGCGCTCCATCTACCAGTCGCTGAGCGGGCTTTCCATGCGTGCCACGGACCTCCTGCGCACGCAGCTGAACAAGCTGCCGGCCGACGCGCGTGACGAGGGCCGCAAGGTGCTCGAGCTGGAATCGCGAATCACGCACATCCTGAAGTCGTTTCTGGCGCGCCGCCTCAACACGACGCGGATTCGGGTCCATGGCGACTATCACCTCGGCCAGGTCCTGTACACCGGCCACGATTTCGTGATCATCGACTTCGAGGGCGAGCCGACTCGCTCCCTCTACGAACGGCGGCTGAAGCGACTCGCGATGCGCGATGTCGCGGGCATGCTTCGCTCGTTCTCCTATGCCTCCCAGGCGGCCTTACGTTCGGAGCATGCACCCGCGGAGCGTTTGGCCGAGCTGCATGCCTGGTCGCGTTTCTGGGCGGATTCGGTGTCCGCTGTATTTTTGAAGAGTTATCTCTCGACCGCGGGTAGCGCTTCGTGGGTGCCCCAGAGCCAGGAGGACCTGGAGCTTCAGCTCACCACCATGCTGCTCGAGAAGGCGCTTTACGAGCTGCGGTACGAGATGAACCTGCGACCTGACTGGGTTCGCATCCCGCTCCGAGGCATCCTGGACCTGGTCGTGCCGGCGTGATAGCTCGCTCCCTGCTGAGCCCGTTCGACCTGCATCTCTTCAACGAAGGGACTCACGGCCACCTGTTCGACAAGCTCGGGGCGCACCTTTCGCATGATCCCGAGGGCACCTACTTCGCCGCCTGGGCGCCCAACGCCGACGCGGTGAGCGTGATCGGCGAATTCAATGGGTGGGACAAGAACGCGAACGGTCTTTATCCGCGCGAGCAGTCGGGCATCTGGGAAGGCTTCATTCCGACCGTCGGGCACGGCGCCCTCTACAAGTACTACGTGCATTCGCGGGTGACACGCAACGGCATGGACAAGGCCGACCCGTTCGCCACCTACTCTGAGGCGCCGCCGCGCCAGGCCTCGATCGTTTGGGACCTGGCTTACGAATGGGGCGATGACCACTGGATGGAGAACCGCCGCAACCCGAACAACGGAAAAGCTCCGTGGTCGGTTTACGAGATGCACCTCGGATCGTGGATGCGAGTGCCCGAGGAGGGCAACCGCTGGCTGACATACCGTGAGCTGGCCCCGCGGCTCGCGGACTACGTAAGCCGGATGGGATTCACGCACGTCGAGTTCATGCCCGTGATGGAGCACCCGCTCTACGAGTCGTGGGGCTACCAGGTCACCGGGTACTTCGCACCAACCAGCCGCTACGGCTCGCCGCAGGACTTCATGTTTCTGGTCGACTACCTGCACCAAAACGGTATCGGCGTCGTGCTGGACTGGGTGCCGTCGCACTTTCCGGCGGACGAGTTCGGGCTGCAGAACTTCGATGGGACGCACCTCTTCGAGCACGCCGACCCGCGACTCGGAGTGCATCCGGACTGGGGCAGCTCGATCTTCAACTATGGACGCAACGAGGTCCGCGGCTTTCTGTTGAGCAGCGCGCTCTGCTGGCTCGACCGCTATCACGCCGACGGGCTCCGGGTGGACGCGGTCGCCTCGATGCTCTATCTCGATTACTCGCGCAAGCAGGGCGAGTGGATCCCGAACAAGTTCGGCGGCAGGGAGAACCTGGAGGCGGTCGATTTCTTGAGGCGATTCAACATCGAGGTTTTCAAAGAGCAGCCAGACACTCAAACGATCGCCGAGGAATCGACCGCGTGGCCCCTCGTCTCGCGCCCGACCTACGTCGGGGGCCTCGGCTTTGGCATGAAGTGGGACATGGGCTGGATGCACGACACGCTCTATTACTTCGAGCGGGAGCCGGTGCACCGCAAGTTCCACCACTCCAACCTGACGTTCCGCATGTTGTACGCGTTCGGCGAGAACTTCATGCTGCCTCTGTCGCACGACGAGGTCGTGCACGGCAAGGGTTCACTCCTGGGCAAGATGCCCGGGGACGAGTGGCAGAAGTTCGCGAACCTCCGCCTGCTGTTCGGCTGGATGTACGCGCAGCCGGGCAAGAAGCTGCTGTTCATGGGCAGCGAGTTCGGCCAGTGGCGCGAGTGGGACGTCGAGCAGAGTCTCGACTGGCACCTGCTCGACCAACCGATGCACGGCGGATTGCGCCTTTGGATCGGCGACCTGAACCGGATCCTGCGCGAGGAAAAGGCGCTATATGAGTTGGACTTCGACCCCGCGGGCTTCTCGTGGATCGACGTGACCGACGCCGAGCAAAGCGTCGTCAGCCTGATCCGCCGCAGCAGCACGCCCGAGGACATGCTCGTCGGCGCTTTCAACTTCACGCCGGTGCCCCGGTACAACTATCAGATCGGAATTCCTTTGCCGGGGAGATGGCGCGAGGTGCTGAACAGCGACGCGCCGCATTACGGCGGGAGCGGCCAGGGCAACCTGGGCGGGGTCGAGGCGGTGCCTGTGAGCATGCACGGCCACCTGCACAGCGTGACGCTCACGCTGCCGCCGCTTGGGGCGGTGTTTTTCAAGCCGGAACAGAAAGCCGAGTAAGCGCCTCCCGTACATGCCGCGCCTGGCGGCATCGAGCGCGACCAGCGCCTCGACTGGGGGAAGGCCGCGGGAAAGATCCGAGAGCATCAGATCGACCTGGGTGACGGGCAAGCCGCGCACGATGACCACATTGCTGTAAAGGGGACGCTTGTATCCAAACGCTCCCGTCGACCACCTGGATTCGGTGCGTTCCCAAGCGCACGTTCCCCAGGAATTCCATGGACCAGGCTTGGAGTCTCAAGGCCGGTGAGACTGAATTTGAGAGCTTTCCGAGACTGCTTCTGAGACACCGCCTGGTCGAAACTCCGCCCCGTCGCCGGATTTTTCGACCAGGAGGTTGCAATGGGTGTCTGGACGCGGATCAAGTTGCTGCTCAACACCGAGGTGAGCGGCGCCCTAGACCGGGCGGAGGACCCGCGCCAGGTCCTCGACTACGCCTACAACCAGCAGCAGGAGCTGCTGATCAACATGCGGCGCGGACTGGTGGACGTCGCCACCGCGAAGCAGCAGCTCGAGCAGCAGGCGCAAAAGCTGGAGTCGCGGATCCCGGTGCTCGACGACCAGGCCCGCCGGGCCGTCGGCGCTGGGCGGGACGATCTCGCACGCGTCGCCCTCGAGCGCAAGCGGCTGGCCCTCAATGAGATGGATGGGCTGACCAGGCAGATCGCCGAGGTCGAGGCCGACAAGCAGCGTCTCGCCACGCAGGAGCGGACCCTGCAGGTCCGCATCGAGCAGTTCCGCACTCACCGCGAGGTCGTCTCGGCGCGCTACACCGCGGCCGAGGCAGAGGTCCGGCTCAAGGAATCTCTGGCCGGCGTTTCCGGTGAGCTCGCCGAGCTGGGGATGGCGGTCGGCCGCGCCGAGGAAAAGGCCGAGCGGCTGCAGGCTCGGGCGAAGGCCATCGACTCGCTAGTCGACCTCGGCTCGTTTCCGCCGATCGGCGGCGGCGACTTCGTGGAGGCCGAGCTCCTGCACATCACGATCTCAAAGGAGATCGATGACGAGTTGACAAAGATCAAGTCAGAGGTCGAGCAAGCAGGCTCGGCCAAGGAGAGCA
>VBEF01000067.1 GCA_005881275.1 Chloroflexota bacterium | reverse complement strand
GGGATCTACGAAATCGAGGTCGGCATTGTTCTGGAAATCCCGAACAGCCGTCTTGAGCTTTTCGAGATCTCCTGACACGCCAAAATCATATCAAACAAATGTACGAAATGCAAGCATTAACAGCCACCAAATCTATTCAGCGGGGCCACCCCAGCCCCACCAAACGCCCTCTTCACAGTTTTCTTCCAAGCCGTTACACTCGCGCCAATGGCGCGCCGCCGCTTGAAGCTCATCTTCGGCCCCTCCCTGGTCAAGGAACCTGTGATCTACCAGCTCGGCCGCAAGTTCGAGATCGTGACCAACATCCGCCGCGCGGACGTGACGAGGGACCAGGGCTGGGTCCTGCTCGAGGTCTCGGGCGAGCCCGAAGAGCTCGACAAGGGCGTGGACTACCTCGAGTCGCGCGGCGTCAAGGTCGAACCCGCGGAAGGCGATCTGGTCGAGTAGCCAGCACAAGACGCGCGCCGGGCAGCGGTTTGGTCGCCGCAGGCAGGGCATTGATGATTTCCAGGAGGCGCGGCCCGACATCCCTGGTCTGGGTCCGGAACGGCGCGAAGGCATCGTCCCGATCTGGAAAGGCCCGGAAGTGAAGCTCCACCTCACGACCACCGCGCGCGGGCGAATGCGTCGTCAAGCGGTTGAAGTCCGGAGCCGGCACCAGCCACCACACGACCGGCGCGAGGTCGAGAACGAGCACCACTACATAGATCCACGACGGGTCCTTAGGAATCGAGTCCTCGAAATACGTAGCGTTCGACTGCACGAAACCAGATGCACCGAGCCCGAAGCACGCCTTCGCCTGCAGAGAGGCAAATGTGCTCTTGCCCTTGACCGCCACGACAAGGTCTCGATGATCGTCGTCGGCGTCGACTTGAAACGGCACCAGCTCGCCGTCCGTGGTCAGCATCGCGTACACCGCGAGCAGGAATTCACCGATTCGACCCGCCTGTACGTCGCTGATCTTCACCTGTTCGGAGCTTACCTGCCCGACTAACATTCGGCCGGGATGACTGAAAGCGTCGACGTCGCAATCATCGGCGCGGGGCAGGCAGGCCTCGCCACGAGCTGGTATCTCACGCAGGCGAATGTCGACCACGTGATCCTCGAAGCGGGTCGCGTCGCTGAGACGTGGCGCACGCGACGCTGGGACTCCTTCTGCCTCGTCACCCCGATATGGGCCAACTCGTTCCATGCCCCGGTTCAAGAGAGCTGCTCAGTCGCGGCTCTGGACCCGGACAGCAACAATTTCGTGCTGACGACTTCGAGCGGAAAGATTCGGGCGCGGACCGTCGTGGTCGCCTCGGGCGGGTATCAACGCGCTCACCTGCCCCCGAACGCGAACCAGATTCCCGACAGCGTGATTCAGATCCTGGCAGAGGACTACACCAACCCGGACGCGATTCCGCCCGGCGCGGTGCTGATCGTGGGCAGCGGCCAGACCGGCTGCCAGCTGGCGGAGGAGCTGCACCAAGCAGGCCGCAAGGTCATCCTCTCGTGCGGCCGATGTCCCTGGGCCCCACGCCGCATGGGCGGCCAAGACCTCGTCTGGTGGGTGGTCGAATCCGGTTGGTGGCAGCGGACGCCGGACCAGCTTCCCTCCCCAGCGGCGCGCCTGACCGGCAACCCCCAGAACACCGGACATGGTCGCGGCCACGACCTCCATTACCGGACGTTGCAGGCGATGGGCGTGGAGCTGGTCGATCACTACATCGGCGCCGAAGATGGCACTGTCCATCTCGCTGACGACCTGGCGGGAACCGTTGCCGCGGGCGACGCGATGAGCGCGTTCTTCAAGAAATGGATTGATGCTGTTTGCGAGAAGCGAGGCATTCCTGTTCCGTGGGAGATGCCTCCGCCGATGCAGGTTGACGCGCGTGCCGAGCTGGACATCGCGCGAGAAGGCATCAGCACGGTGATCTGGACCAGCGGTTATCGCCCTGCCTACGGCTGGGTCCACTTCCCGGTGTTCGACGAGATGGGATTTCCCATCCAGCGGGACGGCAGCAGCTCTGTGCCAGGCTTGTATTTCATGGGTGTCCACTTCCAGCGCAAGGCGCAGTCGGCGGTTCTCTACGGTGTAGGAGAGGACGCCGAGCTGGTGGCGCGAGACATCGTGGAGAAGCGGAGATGAGGATCGCCGTCGCGATGTCGGGCGGTGTCGACTCCTCGGTCGCCGCTGCCCTGTTGCAGGCGCAGGGCCACGACGTCGTGGGCGTCACACTCCAGCAGTGGCCACGCGATGACTCCGAGGAAGCCGCGAGCCACGGCGGATGCTGCTCGCTTTCGGCTGTGGAGGACGCGCGCCGCGTCGCCACGATGCTCGACATTCCTTATTACTGCTGGAACCTCGAGCGCGAGTTTGGCGAGCGGGTCATCGAGCCCTTCCACCGCGCCTACCTCGAAGGCCGCACGCCGAACCCGTGTGTGCGATGCAACGCCTTCGTGCGCTTCGACCTGATGCTCACTCGCGTCGTCGAGCTCGGATTCGACCGTCTCGCGACCGGTCACTACGCCCGCGTCTTGCAGGGACCCGGTGGCCCGGAGCTGCATACGGCGCTGGACGACGCGAAGGACCAGTCGTACATGCTCTATCACCTCGACCGCGAACGCCTCGCGCGCATCCTGTTTCCCCTCGGCGGGATGACCAAGCGCGAGGTCCGGGAGCACGCGCGCGAGTTTGGCCTCCCGGTTGCGAACAAGGCCGAAAGCCAGGAGATCTGCTTCGTCCCTCGGGGTAGGACGGCGCGCTATCTAGCGTCGCGGCTGCCTGTTCGTGCCGGCGCCGTCGTCGATGTGGGGGGGCGCGAGCTCGGCACGCATCGAGGCACGGCGCTGTACACGGTCGGCCAGCGGAGCGGTTTTGGCGACCTTGCCGAACCAGGCCCGTGGTACGTGATCCGGGTCGACGCGCCATCCAACCGCATCGTGGTCGGACGCCGCGAGGAGCTTGCCGTGAGGGAGATCGCGCTCGAGGACGTGAGCTTCATCGAAGGGACCGTGCCGGAGCCTCTCGCTTGCGAGGCTCGGCTGCGCTATCACTCCCCGGCCATCCCGGCGGTCTACGAGGGAGGACGGCTCGCCCTCGAGGAAGCTTTCCTCGGCGCCGCGCCGGGCCAGGCCGCTGTGCTGTACTCGGGCAGCCGCGTCCTCGGTGGAGGGATCATCTCCGCCGCGGCTTGAGCGGCCCACCCGATCTCGTCGCCGCCGCTTTCCACTGGCTCGAGTACCTCGGGCTGCTCGGCGGAATCGGGTCCCTCGTGGTCAGGCGGCTCGGCCGCATGCGTCCTCGCATCGGGTGGGCGGAGCCGCCCATGCATGTCGCGTTCGGCGCGGCGCTCGCCGGCGGCCTCGGCCTCCTGATCGCCGAGCCGGCCTGGCCCGTCGCCGCGCGGGTGCTGGCGGAGGGTCTGGCGCTTTTCCTCTGCGTCCGCGGTCTTCGGTGGGTGGCCGTGCCGGCGGTGTTCGCGGCGGCCGTGCTACCCCCGGCGGGTCACGCGGCGGGGGTCATACCGGCCGCGGGGGCGGAGTTTGCCGACGCGCTCCACGTCCTGTCCGCCGGAATGTGGGCGGGCGGGATCCTCGCTCTCGCGAGCCTGCAGCCGCCCGGCGGCTGGCGCGGGGAGGAGGGTCGGGCGCTCCTCGAGCGCTTCGCACGTATCGCGCTCATCGCATTCGGCGTCACGGCGCTGACGGGAGTATTGCGTGCGACTGAGCAGCTGACCGGGTTGAGTGACCTGTGGTCGACGGCTTACGGTCTCGTCCTGGTCTTCAAGTCCGCGGGCGTGCTCGTGATGCTCGCGCTGTCGGCTCTGGCCTGGGGCCGCGGCCTTCCGGTCGCGCGTCCGGAGGCCGGCGTGGCGGTCGTCGTCGTCGGCGCCACCGCGTTGCTCGCCGCTTTTCCGCTACCGGCATAGGATTTGGTTTGTGCCGAGCGTGCGTGACGTCATGAAGACGTCCCTTCACAGCGTCGAACCTGCGGAAACCGTGGGTGAAGCGGTCGCCGTCATGGCTCAGCACCGGATCGGTTCGGTCCTCGTCATGCAGGGCGATCGCCTGCTTGGCATCTTCACCGAGCGAGACACGGTGCGCGCTCTGTCGCAGGCGCACGATGCCGCGCGCCACGAGATCATCTCCTGGATGACGCACGACCCGAAAACAGTCGCGCCGAGCACGGACACCGAAGATGCGCTTCGCGTGATGCTCGACAACGGCTTCCGCCATCTACCCGTGGTGGAGAGCGGCAAGGTCGTCGGCATGGTGTCGATGCGCGACCTGGCCGGCTGAACCCAGTCGTAAGCTAGGCGACCGTTTGGGACTCTTCGCCTTACGCCGCTACGTGCCCTATCTGCGGCCTTACGTCGGGCTCGTCGTCGTGTTCGGCCTGTCCCAGCTCGGCAGCCTCGTCACGGCAGCATCGATCCCCAAGGTGATCCAGTTCATCATCGACGGCCCGATCACCGAGCACAACCTGGGACGCCTTGTCCCGATGGCCGGGCTGCTCGTCGTGATCGGTGCGCTCGAGTTCGTTCTCATCGTCATGCGGCGGCACTACTCGGGCGTCGCCTCGCTTCGCATGGAGACTGACCTTCGCAACGACTTCTATGCGCACCTGCAGAATCTGCAGGTCTCGTTCCACGACAACTGGCAATCGGGTCAGCTCCTGTCACGAGCGATCTCCGACATCGGCACGGTCCGCCGTTTCGTGAGCTTCGGGCTGATCTGGTTCCTGCAGACCATCGTCACGTTCGTTGTGGTCTTCGCCCTGATGCTGCAGCTCGATTGGCAGCTGGCGCTCGTGGTCGTGCTCTGCATGGTGCCTATCGCCTTCTTCAGCAACGTGTTCCACAACAAGTACCGCGTGATCGCGCGCAGCCTCCAGGACCTCACAGGGGACATGACCACCACCATCGAGGAGATGGCAACCGGCGTGCGCATCATCAAAGCGTTCGGGCGCATGCCGCTGATGCAGAAGCGCTTTGAAGACGAAGCGAGCCAGATTCGAGTGACGAGCCTCACCGGGATCAAGGCGCGCGCCGAGCTCTGGACGGAGCTCAACTTCCTGCCCAACCTTTCGCTCGTCGCCGTTCTGCTCCTGGGTGGCGTGAACGTGGTCGCGGGCAGGATGACGATCGGAGGCCTTGTCGCGTTCATGAACTACGTCTTCATGCTGATCTGGCCGATGGATGCCATCGGCTGGGTCCTGTCCATGAGCGAGGAGTGCCAGACGGCCTCCCAGCGCCTCAACGAAGTGCTCGACTCCCGGCCCGAGATATCTGACAGGCACGGCGCGCGCGCCCTCGAGCGCTGTCGTGGGCGTCTCGAGTTCCGAGGCGTCGGTTTTCGATATCCGAAGTCCGACGAGTGGGTCCTTCGCGACCTCAACCTCGTCGTCGAACCCGGGGAGACGGTCGGCCTGGTCGGGCGGACCGGCAGCGGCAAGACCTCGCTCGCCTACCTTGGGCCGCGCCTCTACGACGTCAGCGAAGGCAGCGTGCTGCTGGACGGCGTCGACGTGCGCGACATCACCCTGCGGTCCCTGCGCTCGCATATCGGTTTCGCCTTCGAGGATCCGATTCTCTTCTCCGCTTCGGTTCACGAGAACCTCGTCATGGGCCGGCCGATCGTCTCCGACCAGGAGCTCAAGCGCGCGATCGACGTGGCGCATGCCGGTTTCGTGTGGGATCTGCCGTGGGGCCTGGAGACCCGCGTCGGCGAGCAGGGCTACACGCTATCCGGAGGTCAGCGGCAGAGGCTTGCCCTGGCGCGAGCCGTGCTCGGTGCTCCGCCGTTGCTCATCCTCGACGACCCGCTTTCGTCCGTCGACGTCCATACCGAGGCCACGATCGAAGAGGCTCTCGCCCGCGTGCTGGAGGGCGTCACCGGCCTTCTGGTCGTGCATCGCCCATCCACCCTTGCGCTGGCCGACCGCGTGGCGCTGATCGAGGGCGGCACCGTCGCCGCTGTCGGCACGCATGGCGAGCTGATGCGGTCGAACGATCTGTATCGCGCGCTCCTCTCCCAGGAGTACGACCCCCGGGCGGAGGAGGCGCTCGCATGAGCGCGGCGGCTCGAGCGGACGAGTGGCGGGGCGTCGCTGCCGGGGAGGTCGACGACTTCTCGCCGAGCGTCGCAGGCCTGCTGCGGCGGCGGAGCAGGGTGCTGCTCGCGAGGCTCGCGAGGCCGTATCTCGGGAGCATGGCGCTGGCCGCGGTGCTGATTCTCGTCCGTTCCGCGGGCTACCTCGCGCTGCCTTACCTGATCGGGCTCGGCATCGACCAGGGCATCCGCCCGGGCAGGAGCGGCAACCCGCAGACGCTGGTGCTGATCGTCGGCGTTCTCGCGATCGCGTTGCTGGTCAACGCGCTCGCCAACTACGCCTTCATGCGAGTTTCCGGACGCATCGGGGCCAATATTCTGTTCAACCTTCGCCGCACGCTGTTTGCCCACGTCCAGGAGCTGTCGCTCTCCTTCTTCGAGCGCTATACGTCAGGCCGCATCATCTCGAGGCTGACCTCCGATATCGACGCGCTCAACGAGCTGCTCGCGACGGGGCTCACGTCGGTGATCACTTCCTTGATCTCGGTCGTGGCGATCACTGCGATCCTGATCCACCTCGACGTCCGCCTGGGGATGGTGGCGCTCGTCGCGATGCCGCTCGTCGTCGGGTTGACGTACTGGTTTCGAGTCAACTCGGCGCGGTCGTACCGCGCGGTGCGGCGCGCGATCGTGCTGGTCATCGTCCACTACGTCGAGTCGTTGGGCGGAATCCGCGCCGTGCACGCCTTCCGCCGCGAGCCGCGCAACCAGGAGATCTTCGAGGATGTCAACGCCCGCTATCGCGACGCCAACATCTGGTCGAACCGGCTGGCGTCGACGTTCGGTCCCGCAATCAACCTGCTGGGCCGTTTGACCACGGCGGCTGTCCTTCTCTACGGCGGGTACCTCGTGGTCCAGGGTCAGCTCACGCTGGGCGTGCTCACCGCGTTCGTCCTTTACCTGCGCCAGTTCTTCGATCCGATGCAGGAGCTCTCGCAGTTTTACAACGTCTTTCAGGCCGCGGGAGCGGCACTGGAAAAGCTGGCGGGCGTGATCGAGGAAGCGCCGACCGTGCCCGAGCCTTCGAGTCCCATTTCAATGCACGAGGCGAAAGGCGCCGTCGCATTCGATCACGTGACGTTTGCCTACCGCGAGAAGCCCGTGCTCCATGACATCGACTTCAGCGTGCCCGCGGGCGCCGTCGTGGCTCTCGTCGGGGAGACCGGCGCGGGCAAGACCACGATGGCGCGATTGATCGCCCGCTTCTACGACCCGACCGCCGGGCGCGTGACGCTCGACGGCGTGGACCTGCGCTCGATCACCGTCCAGGACCTCCGGCGCGCGGTGGTCGTGGTCACGCAGGAGAGCTTCCTGTTTTCGGGCACTGTGGGCGAGAACATCCTCTTCGGCCGGCCATCGGCAACCCGAGGTGAGATGGAGCAAGCCGCGCGCGCGATCGGCGCCCACGACTTCATCATGGCGATGCCCAACGGGTACGACACCGATGTGCGGCGGCGCGGCGTGCGGCTTTCATCAGGGCAGCGCCAGCTGGTCGCCTTCGCGCGCGCCTTTCTGGCCGACCCTCGGGTCCTGATCCTCGACGAGGCGACGTCCTCGCTGGACCTGCCGTCTGAGCGCCTTGTCCAGCGCGCGCTCCGCACGCTGCTGCGGGGACGAACCGCGTTCATCATCGCCCATCGCCTTTCCACCGTCGAGGTGGCCGACCGCGTTCTCGTCCTCGACGCAGGCCGGATCGTCGAGGACGGCGCGCCCGCGGAGCTCCGCCGGGATGACGGCCGCTACAGCTCCCTGCACCGCGCCTGGGTCGAATCCCTGGCTTAGTTACCTAGACCGTCGAGGTGTCCACGTAGAAGCGGCGCCAGCCCACGGTCTGAAAACCAAGGCGGGTCAGGATGGGCGCCGACATCGGACCGCCCCAGACCACGAGTCCCGCCACGTTCGCCTCGCGCGCCATCTCCAGCCGCCGAGCCACCATAGCTCGATACACACCGAGGCCGCGGAACCTGGCCCGCACGGCGCCTCCGTTGATGATCGCGCCCCTGGGTGGGTACAGGGTCAGGCCGGCGCTCCCCGCCGGCTCGCCGGCGATCGTGGCGAGGATGACGCGCCTGTTCCCCGCCGCAAGCTGGTTCGCCCGCCGTCGTTCCAGGGCGCTGCCGGTCCGCGACGAGGATTGAAAGGCTTCGCTGTTAACCGAGTCGGCCGCCCTGAAGGCGTCGGCATTCGCCAGCGCGTCATGCATTTCCAGGCCCTTGATCAAAGGGCTGGGGATGGTCGTGTCGACCGGGAGGACCATAACTGCCGACTCATGCCCATGCATGTCAGGGACGATGCCCCGCGCCGCGAGGTAGGAGGCGAAGTCTGGTGGTTCGGTGTCGGGGCCCAGGATCCACATCAGCGGCAGGATGTGCGGAGCGACGATCGAGCGCACCTCGGCGATCACCTCGTCGGCTTCTTCAGCGCGGCAGCGAATCCATTCCGCCGAGTTGGGACCGGGAATCGGGAAGTCGGGCTGAAGCTTGATCCGGTAGCGAGGGGTCTCGATGATCTCGATGCCCGGCGCCGGCCCTTCGCGGTGCTGGTTGGCGAACTCGACGAGGCCCTGCGATACTGCCGGCATGTCGACATTGTCGCGGGAGCTGCGCCGGAGATCGCCCATGCGCGTCGCGGCGGCGGTGCTCGGGGTGGCGTGGGCGGCCCTGATCATTGCGTTCGCCTTTGCCGCCACGAGCGTGGCGCCGAATACGGCCAGCCTCGTCGCGGTGGTCGCCGCCGCCGCAATTGCGGGAGCCGCCTTTCTGTATGCTTGGCGCGAGCCGGGACGGTAGCCGTCAAGCCGGCGAATAGCCGCTCTTCCACCACCACGGAGTGTCCATGGACTCCCTCCACGCGATAGGTTTCTACGTGTCCTCCGGCGTCTTGCTCGCGGGTGCACTGGGGGTCGCGCTCCTGCCTGGACGGGGTCAGCGCGGCGCCGCACTGGGAGTCGCCGGGCTCGGCCTGGCGGGCGTGTTTCTGTTCCTGTCCGCGGGCTTCGCAGCCGGGATCGCGCTGCTCTGTTATGCAGGGGCCGCCTTTCTGGTCGCCGCGCCTCAGTACCGCTCGGTCGAAAATGTCGCGAGCGCGACCTGGCGGCAGCTGGGCGCGATCGGAGCCGCGGGTTTGCTGGCCCTTCTTGCTTACTCCGCCTTCCGCGGCGATTTCGCCTCCGCGACCTTCTATGGGGGTGCCTTCGGCGTGGCGGCGCTGGGCCGTCTGATGTTCGCCCACGACGCCCTCGCGGTGGAAGCAGTCGCCTTGCTTGGGCTCGTCGCGCTCGGCGGCGCGACCGCGGCGTGGCGCGCACGAGAGCGCGGGAGGTGAGCGCCGGCCTGGTCCAGGTCTTTTTCGTCGCCGCGGGACTGGTTGCGGTGGGGATCTTCGCGGCGGCCTGGCGGAGAGATCTCACGGCCGCCCTGGCGGGGATTCCATTGATGTTCGGCGGCGCGGCCGTCGCCCTCGTCGGGATCGCCCGTTTCTCGGCCGCGGGGGGTCCGCACCTGTTCGGCCAGGGTTTCGCGGTGCTGCTCGCCATATCGGCCCTTGCGCTCGTGGCCCTGGGCATCGGCATCTCCGGCCGGGAGGGCTCTCGCTGACCCTCATCGCGCGGTTGGCCGAAATCGTCGCGGCGGCGTCTGGGGCGGCATCGAGCACCAGAGGGTCGGGCTTCACGTTCGACCCGGCGGCGGCCCTGCCGTGGGCGGTCCCGATGCTGCTGATCGCGCCGCTCGCCACCTTCCTGCTCGCGCTGTCGAGCGTGCGGACACGCAGGTCGGCGTCAGCGATGGCGATGTTCGGCACTGTCGTCACGCTGCTGCTGACCCTGCTCGTGGCGTGGGGTCTGACCAGGAGGTCGACGCCTTTCATCGCGACCTACCAGTACTTCAGCATGTCGGTCGCGTTCAGCGGAGCCAGCAATTTCCAGACGTTCGGCATCCAGCTCGCGCTGCACGCCGACCATCTGACCGTCGTCGCCTTGCTGGCGATCGAGATATGCATGATCGCGACAATCGGCTGGCATCAGGTCATGGGACGCACGGAGCCGGGCGCCGCGCGCTTCCACGCCTTCATCACCGCGCTCCTCTTCGCATTCGCCGGAATCCTGATGAGCTATGACCTCGCGGCGCTGTTCGGGTTCTGGGCCATCGCCGGCGCGGTGACCTACCTGATGCTGGCGCATCGCTGGGGTCTCGACGCCGCGGCCAGCCGTGCCCGCATTGCGCTGGCTCTTCCGTTTGTGACCGACCTGAGCCTGCTCTGTGGCATCGCCTGGATCTACGCGCGCTACGGCACGCAGACCCTCAACACCCTGCTTCCCATCCTGCACACCAATCCGGGGTGGACGGTGCGGTCGCTTGTCGTGGGCTCGGTGCTTCTCATGATCGGCATCGCCGGCCGCCTCGCGTTGTGGCCGCTCAACTGGTGGATCACGCAGACCGCGGTAACCGCACCGCCGTCGGCGTCGGCGATCGCGCAGTCGACCTGGTCGGTCGCCGCGATCGTCGTGCTGTATCGCCTGATGCCGGTTGTGGTCGCCTCCAATCAACAAACCCTTCGTGGGTGCATCTCGGCCTGCCTCGTCGCAGCGATCGCCGCGCCGCTCCTCAGCCTGTTTGGAAACGAGCCAAGGCGCGCGATAGCCCTGGCGGGCTCGGGTGCGGTCGCCGTCGCCGCGGCTGTGCTTATGAATGGATTCCAGGTCCAGTCGTCCACCTTTGCCATCGCCGGCGTTGCGGCCGTGCTGGCGATAGCCCCCGCGGTCGCGGCCGGCATGCTCGCCATCGCGTCGATCGCGAGCGCGATGCGGACCGACGATCTGGCGGAGATGGGGGACGCGTGGCGCAGGATGCGCGCAAGCTCCGGCGCCCTCCTCGCAGCGGCAATCGTCATCGGCCTGGCTGTGTCGGGTGCGCTCGCGTTCGGCGTCCGCTCCCGCTCGTTCCTCGGCTTTGCCCTGGGGGATGCCGTGGTCCTGATCGCGGTCGCCGGGCTGCGTCTCTTTCTCGCCGCCTCATTCGGTCCGCTTCGGAGGCGCCGCGCCTTCGAGCCGGATCGTGTTCGTGAGACACCCGGCGCACTCGGCTGGCCCTACTGGCTGGCGTTCATGAGCGCTGCTTTGGTGGTCGCGTCGATGGTCACGGGGTGGCTGAACTTCCTCGACGGGCAGAAGCATCCGGCGCCTTCCGCCGGGGCGATCGTGGTCTGGGTCCTGGCCGCGATCATCGGTTTCGCCGCGTGCACGGTGGCCTTTGCGTTGAGCAAGGACGGTGTGCTGGCCGCCTCCGCGACCGCGGGCGTTTGGCTGGGCAGGGGCACCGCCGCCGTCTACGGGGTGATCGAGCGCTTCCTGATCGAGCCCACGACTGACATCGCGCGGCGCTTTGGCGATTGGGTGCCCGTGGGCGACAGCGCGGTCGGCCGCCTCACGGGCCTCTCGGGCCAGCTTGCGCTCGCGGCGGCTCGCGCGCCGGCGCTTCCGCTCGTCATCGTGCTTGCCGTCGTGCTCGCGCTCGTTTTCGCGCTCGTCGCACCAGGGGTGGCACGGTGATCTTGCTCACGTTCGTGGCCGCGACGCCGTCGCCGACACCGACCGCATCGCCGGGCGCAGGCATCTTCTCGTCGCCGATCCTGCTCAGCCTCCTGATCTGGGTTCCGGTCCTCATGGCGGTAGCCATCGCGAGCATGCCCAACCCTCGCGGCCGCTACGACACCCTGATGAAGCAGATCGCGTTCTTCACGACCCTTGGACTGGTCTTCATCCTCTTCGTGGCTTACAACCAGTTCGAGAATTTCCTGCCGACGATGCAGTACGAGGAGCGGCTCGACTGGCTCCCCGCGATCGGAGTGAAGTACCACCTGGGCATCGACGGGCCGGGTCTCGTGATGCTCGTCCTGTCCGGGCTCATAGGAGTCGCGTCGGTGCTGGCGTCGCTCGGCGTGCGAGAGCGCGTGCGCGCCTATTTCTGCCTTCTGCTCCTGGCCGAGGCGTCGGTCAACGGCGCGATCGTCTCGCGCGACATGTTCGTGCTGATCCTGTTTTGGGGCGCCTCGACGATTCCGCTCGCGCTGCTGATCCTCGGCTGGGGAGGACCGCGGCGGAGCGCGGCGGCCTGGCGACTCCTTGGCTACTGGGGTTTTGGGACCGGCGTGCTTGCGATCGGCGTGTTCGCGCTCTACGCCGCCACCGGAGCGCAGGGCTTCGACATAGAGACCCTGCTCAAGCCGGGGCTCTCCCCCCGCATTCAGCTCGCGGTAAGCATCGTGATGATCATCGCGGCCGCAACGCGGCTGCCGCTCTTTCCGCTGCACGGGTGGATCCGCGACGTCCTGGCCGAAGCGCCGCCCGGCGTTGTCGTCGTGGTGGCGGGGGCCGCGTCGCGGCTGGGCGCGTTCCTGATCCTGCGCACCGTCATCGCCGCCGAGCCGGCCGCCGGCCATCTCCTGTCGCCGCTCCTCGCCGTGCTCGCGGCCCTGACCGTGGGCTACGCGGCGCTTGCGGCCCTCCGAACGGTCGACATCCGCCATGCCGGCGCGTACCTCGCGATGGTGCCGGGCGGGATCACGATCCTGGGTTTCGCCGCCGTCTCTCCGCTCGGCATCGCGGGCAGCGTATTGAGCCTCTTCACGGGCGGGCTGTCGGCGGCCCTCGTCGCCGGCGTGTGCGCGACGCTGTCCGACCGCGCGCAGTCCCGCAGCCTTCTCGTCCTGAGCGGCCTCGCCCCGCGCATGCCGAATCTCGCCTGGCTCTTCACGATCGCTGCGCTCGCCCTCCTTGGCATTCCGATCCTGGCTTCTTTCCCGGCTGAGCTCATGACGTTCTTCGGCGCGTTCAAGAACCAACCGATCGGAGCGTTCGCGGTGGCGGGCGGCCTCGCGTTGACCGCCATCTCGCTGGCCGTGCTGCTGCGGAGGGTGCTGTTCGGCGCGCCCAACCCCGAGGCGCCCGGCGTCTCCGACTCATCGCTCAGCGAGACGTGGTACCTGGGCCTGCTGGCGGGCGGCTTGCTGTGGGTCGGCCTGTTTCCCGGAGGGCCCAAGATCCCCGGCACGGAGGTTCCGCTGTTCGATCCGGGCTTGATCAACCAGATGACGGCCGGCATCTCGGATATCGCGTCGCCCTATGTCGCGCCGACGCCCGCCCCGGCCCCTGCGCCTTGAGATACGCCGTCCTCGTTCCGGAAGCGCTCGTCGTCGCGACGGCTGTGCTCGTCATGCTGGCGGGTCGCTTCAGCTGGTTCCGGGCGGGGTCGCGCGCCTATCTTCCGCCGGTCACCGCCATCGTGGTTCTGATCGCCCTTGGTGTGGAGCTCTGGGCCGGCGCGACGCTGGCGACCTACTTCGACGGCGCGCTGGTTCAGGACCGGTTCGCCCTGTTTGCCAAGGCGGCGGCGCTTCTGACCGCGGCCGTCGCGGTCGCCGCGACAGACTGGACGGCCGAAGACTCGCTCCACCTCGGCCTGGCGATGCCGCTGCTCGCGGCGTTCGGCATCATGGTCGCCTCGTCAGCCGGCGACCTGGTCGGCCTGTGGGCCGGGCTGGAACTTGCGGCGGCCGCCGCCGTCGTGCTCGTCTCGCTCCGCCGGCCTGACCTCGGCCTGCGGCTCCTCATCGTCGGCGGCATCGCGAGCGCGCTCATCCTGGTCGGCATCGCATTCGTTTACGCCACGACGGGAAACTCCGACCTGACCGCCATCCGCGCCGTGCTGATGAGCCACGCCCCGACGCTGGCGCTGGCCATCCCGATGCTGCTGCTTCTCGGGGGGCTGGCGCTGCGCGCCGGCCTGGCGCCCTTCCACGTCGGGGTGCTGCCGGTCGGGCTCGGCGCGTCGCCGCTGGGGGCTGGACTCGTGATCGGCCTCGTCGCGGTCGCCGCCGCCACGGTGGCGGCGAAGCTGGCCGCGGCCCTGATCCCTATCCCAGATGTGTATGTGCCATACGCCAACGTGATCGCGGCGCTTGCGATGCTGGGCGGAGGCGCGGCCGCGATGGCGGTGCGGTCGCCGCGGCCCCGGCTCGCGTACCTCGCGGTGGGCCAGCTGGGTTGGGTCGCCGCCGGCCTGGCGACACACTTCCGGTCTGGCATGGCCGCGTCCGTTTTCCTGCTTGGCGCCTTCGCCGTCGCGGCCACGTGCGGTCCCGCGCTGCTGGGTCGCGCCGAGGGCGGCGCTCCGGCGCTCGCGGGCTTCGGCTCCGTGCGCCCGGTCCGGGCCGCCGGCCTGGCCCTGGCGATGCTCTCCCTCGCCGGCGCGCCGCCGCTGGGGGGTTTTTTCGGCCAGCTTGCGGTGGCCGCCGCGCTCGCCCAGAGCGGCAACTTCGTCCTCCTCGGCCTGGGCCTGCTGGGATCCGTGATGAGCCTGGTTGCGGCCGTCGGCACCTTGCGCGTCCTTTATATACAGAGCCCGCTGGAGGAGTCCCGGCGGGGCGCCGCCGCGGCGCTGCCCGCGGTGACCGCCTTGTCAACCGCCGGAGCGGTGGCCTTCTGCGTCGTGATCGCCGCCTACGGCGCGTTCAGCTACCCGATCCTGGGCCTCGCCGACCAGGGCGCTGAAGCGTTGGGACTTCGCTAACCTCTCCGGTACACTCCCCGCAGCGTCCTCAGCACGCGTCGTAGTAAACGTCCTGGAGGTCCCGCCTGACCGCGCGCAAGAAGCCGTCTCGGGCTCGAACGAGAGCCCGCGGCCGGCGAGCCAACAATCGGCGGTCGGACCACTCCCTGATGCGCCTGTCGCTCGTGGCCCTGATCGTCCTCTCGACGGTCGGCCTAGTCGGTACCGGCGCGACGATCGGAGTCGTCGATTACTTCGCAGGTGACCTGCCCTCGATCGACGCCATACAGGCATCGAACCTCAGCCAGACGACCCGCATCCTCGATCGCAACGGCAACCTGATCGAGGCGGTCTACCACGAGAACCGCACCGTCATCCCGTTGAGCAAGATCAGCCTCAAGCTCCAGCGCGCGACCATCGACACCGAGGACCGCACCTTCTACGCCAACTCGGGCGTGGACTACAGGCGCATGGCGATCGCGATCGCCTACGACCTGACGCAGCGCACATCGACTCTGGGTGGCTCGACCATCACCCAGCAGGTGGTCAAGAACGATGTGCTCGACACCGAGGAGGCGCAGAGCCGAACGATCAGCCGGAAGTTTCGCGAGCTGCTGCTCGCCGAAGAGATGGAGCGGCGCTACTCCAAGCAGCAGATCCTCGAGCTGTACCTGAACACCATCAACTACGGCAACGGCGCTTACGGTGCCGAGGCGGCGGCGCAAACGTACTTCCAGGTCCACGCCGGCGAGCTGACGTGGGCGCAGGCGAGCTTCCTCGCGGGGCTGCCGCAGGCGCCGAGCAACTACAACCCCTTCGGCACGCCCGACCAGCAGCTGGCGGCCAGGGACCGGTGGCGCCAGGTGCTCGACGGCATGGTCGCCGTCGGCGACCTGCGAGGCCCGGAGGCGGAGACGATGTACGCGAGCGACCTGCTGACCAAGATGATCGCCGGGCACAGGTCCCTGCCGGCCGCACACAACGCGCTGACGGCGCACTTCGTCGATTACATCGAGCGCTACATCAAGCAGCGGTACGGCGAGCAGGTTCTCTACGAGGGCGGGCTGCAGATCACGACGACGCTCGACCTCGCCACGCAGTCGGTTGCCGACAAGTCGGTGAAGGCTGGAGTGGGCGCGTACGCGAAGCGTGGCGTCAACAACGGCGCCATGCTCGTGATGAACCCAGCTGACGGTGAGATCCTGGCGATGGTCGGGAGCGCGGACTACTACAACGCATCGATCCGCGGCCAGATCAACCTGACCGGCATGGATCCCCTTGGGTGGCGGGGCGTGGGATCGTCGTTCAAGGTGTACACGTACGGCGCGGCGCTGCAGGCCGGCATCGTCACGCCGGCGTCGCTCGTCAATGATCAGGTGGGCGTCATCGGCGGGCATACGTTCAGCGACTGGGACGGCAAGCACGAGGGCTTCATCCCGCTGCGCACGGCGCTGGCGGAATCCCGCAACCTGCCCGCGCTGTGGACCTATTCCGCCGCAGGGGGCGACCGCGTCGTCTCTTTCATGCACAACCTCGGCGTGACGGCGCAAATCGAGAACCCCGAAGGGGTGGCCACGACTCTGGGCCACGACGCGCTTTCCATGTCTGAGCACCTCGCGGCATACTCGGCGTTCGACAACGGTGGCTACCGGGTCAGCCCCCACGCGGTCCTGCGCGTGGCGGATGCAAACGGCAAGGTGCTCGAGGCGCTCGACGCGAACTCCGGCCGGGTCCAGGTGATCAGCCCGGAGCTGGGCTACGTCATGACCGACCTGATGCGCGGACCCGTAAAGATGTACATGGGCGCGCTCGGGTCGCACCCGGTCGCGGGGAAGTCGGGGACGACCGAGGCGTACACGGGCTCGATCTTCATCGGCTACACGCCGGACATCGCCGTGGCCGCGTCGCTGATGCACATCGACGCGGGGCCGACGTGCAACTCGGGCTACGCGTCTCTCGCGACCAACTTCCCGCCCTCGGGATGGCAGTGTCCGACGTCGGTCCTGTTCGGCGAGAACGTCGGCACCTCGGTGTGGAAGCCTTTCGTCGAGCAGTACTACAAGAGCCATCCGTGGCCGGCGATGTGGGTCCAGCCGGCCGGCGTCGTGACCCGCCAGGTGTGCGCGTATGACGGCGGTTACGTTTCGACCGGCGGTTACAACGAGATCTTTCTCAAGGGCGTCGGGGAGCCGCGATATCCGTGCGGGGCCAACCCGTATCCGGGGCAGAAGCCATACACGCCGCCGGCGCCGAGTCCGTCACCGTCTCCGGCATCGAGTCCGTCGCCGAAGCCACACTAGTCGCCGTGCGGCTTCAGCGGAGCGGGGTCATCGCCGGTCTGGCCTATCTGGTGATCGGCCTGGCGTGGATCTGGATCACAGAGCCACCGCTGTACCTCATCGCCTGGCTTTTCGTGGTCGCGGTCGTGGGCTCGTACATCCCCGGCGAGGCCAACCAGGTTTCCCTGGCGCGCGCCTATCTGGCCGTGCCGGCGCTGGCCTATGCAACGAGTGGCCGCCTCGGCCTGCTTGCGGTGGTGGTTGCGGTGGCCGGCCTCACCGACCTGGTCGACGGCACCGTCGCCCGGAGGTTCGGCGGCCCGACCCAGTTCGGGGGAGCGCTCGATCCTGTGGTCGATGGCGTGTTCATGGGTGCGCTATGCATCGGACTCGCGTTCGGCGGCTTCATTCCTCTGTGGCTGGCCCTGGTCGTGATCGCGCGCTACCTGCTCCCGGCGCTGGGGGGCGGGGTGTTGATCGCGTTGGGCCGCCGGCCCGAGCTGCGCCACACGCTGACGGGCCAGGTGTCGACCACCCTGATCCTCGTGCTGGTGGGCGGGATCTGTTTGTTCCGCGGTCTGAACCAGGACGCGAGCGGATTGTTGAACGCCGCCGAGGTGGTGATACCGATTGCAACTCTGGCCACGTTCATCCACCTGGGCTTCCACTTGCGACGGCCGGTCGTGGTAGGCATCCCCTAGTAAGATGGCGGGTGGTCGCGCTAAGTGGGCGCGGTGCTTCTTTCTCGAGCCGCGTATGGGTCTAAGCAGCCCCTTGTAAGATTGCCGTGGTCGCGCTAAGTGGGGTGCTGGCGGTACCCTGCACCGGCAATCCGCCTTAGCCGGACCGAATTCCGTCGCTGAGGTCAAGGTTTTCAGGAGCGGCCACGGCAAACGGCGTTGAAGGTCGGGACCTGCGCAGCTCGGGTCTCCGAACCCCGTCAGGTCCGGAAGGAAGCAGCGGTAAGGAGAGCTCCCGGGGGTGCCGCAGCCATCCTTGCCTGAGCCGCAAACCGTGGTGCGTGCTGGGGGTCTTCGATCGAAGCGGTGGTGCGCGGCCACTTGAATTGAATGCCTGAGTACCAGTCCCTCTACCGCAAGTACCGCTCGCAGACGTTTGGCGACCTCGTCGGGCAGGAGGCCGCCTCGCGAGCGCTCCAGGGCGCGATCATCTCGGGTCGCGTCGCCCACGCGTACCTCTTCAGCGGTTCGCGCGGCACCGGTAAGACTTCCGCAGCGCGGCTGCTCGCCAAGTCCCTGAACTGCACGGGCCGGTCGCGCGATTCCGCCGAGCCGTGCAACAAGTGCGAGTCGTGCGTCGAGATGATGTCCGGATCCGCGCTGGATCTCATCGAGATCGACGCCGCGTCCAATCGCGGCATCGACGATGTGCGCGACCTGCGTGAAAAGGTCAACCTCGCGCCCGCGCGCGGACCGTACAAGGTCTACATCATCGACGAGTCGCACGGTCTTACGCCCGACGCATTCAACGCGTTGTTGAAGACGCTTGAGGAACCGCCGCCGCATGCCGTGTTCGTGCTGTGCACGACCGACGCGCAGAAGATGCCGCTCACCGTGATTGGCCGATGCCAGCATTTCGTCTTTCGCCGGCACGGCGAGGAGCAGATCGTCGCGCGGCTGACGCACATCGCCAACGCGGAGAAGGTCGCGGTCGATCCCGAAGCTATGCAGCTGATCGCGCGCACCGCGCAGGGATCGATGCGCGACGCGGTCGGTTTGCTCGACCAGCTGGTGCCGCTGGCGTCGGGACCGATCACCCTGGAGGGCGCGCGGTCGCTGCTCGGCATCGCCGATCCACGAGTGCTCGATGCATTGCTCGATCACGTGCTGGGGGGCAACGCGGCGGAGGCTTTGACGGAGCTCAATCGCATCTATTCGGCTGGAGGGGAGCTGCGGCAGGTCGTGCGTGGATTGATGGAAGGTTGTCGTGACAGGCTCCTCGCCGCGCTGACAAAGCGTGACCAGATGACTGCGCGCCGTCTATCCGGAGTGCTCGATGCGCTGTTGCACCTGGATGGGGAAGTGCGGCGCCACGCGGAACCGCGGTTCCTGGTTGAGGCAACGCTGGCCCGACTCGCTGTGGAGACGGAAACCGACCACCCTGTGGCTGCTGCGCCGGTTGCGCCTGTTGCCGTTGCTTCACCTGCCGTTACCGAACCGTCCGCTGCTGCGCCCGCGGCGATATCCAGCGGGCCCGTTACGGGTTGGAGCGAGGTGCTCGAAAAGTTGAATCGCACCGTGCGCGCGGCGTATCTCGACGCGCAGCCGGAGGTCGACGGAACTCTCCTCGTGCTGTGGTTCCGCTACGGGTTTCATCACAAGAAGGCGCAGGAGCAGTCCGCGCAGCTCATGCCGCATGTGCGTGCGTGGCTGGGCGACGACGTGAAGATCGACTTCCGGCTGCGCGAGGCGGAGGCGGCGAAGACAGGGCCACGGCCGGCGAGCCCGGAGGATGATCCCTTCGTGCGTGAGATCGTGAAACGTTTCGACGGCCGCGTGACGAGGGTGAAGGAGGTCTCGGAGTGAAGGACCCGCTCAAGATGCTGCGCCAGGTCCAGCAGATGCAGGACCGGATGAGCAAGGTCCAGAAGGAGCTCGAGTCGGAAACGGTGGAGGCCACGGCCGGCGGTGGCGCGGTCACGGTGGTGGCCACCGGTGCGCAGAAGCTGGTCTCCGTGCGCATCGACCCGGAGGCGGCCGGCGATCCCGAGATGCTGCAGGACCTGATCGTCGCGGCGGTCAACGAGGCGATGGAGAAATCGAAAGACATGGCATCGGCCAAGATGCAGTCCGTCGCTGCGGGATTGGGACTTCCGCCCGGCCTGGTCTAGAAGCAAGTGCCGCAGCTGCCAGAGCCGCTGGAACGGCTCATCCAGGAGCTCTCCCGACTGCCGGGGATCGGACCGAAGACGGCGCAGCGCCTGGCGTTCCATCTCCTGCGCGTGGACCGGCAACGCGCCGTGGGTCTGGCGCAGGCGATCGAGGACGTGAAGGCGCGCATCGGCTACTGCGAGCGCTGCTACAACATCGCCGAGGGCGGCCTGTGCTGGATCTGCTCGTCGCCGAAACGAGATGGATCGGTGCTGTGCGTGGTCGAGTCCGCTTTCGATGTGCTGGCCATCGAGCGCACCGCCGAGTTCAATGGCCTCTACTTCGTGCTTCACGGTGTGATCTCGCCGATCGACGGCATCGGGCCGGAGCAGATCCACGTCCAGCAGCTGCTGGATCGGGTGCGCGACGAGGGCGTGGCGGAGGTCATCGTCGCCACCGACGCCGACATCGAGGGCGAGGCGACCGCCGTCTACCTGCAGCGGGCGCTCGCCCCGCTGGTGGCCAAGGTGACCCGGCCGGCCCACGGCCTCCCGGTGGGCGGGGACCTGGAATACGCCGACGAGCTGACGCTGGCCCGGGCGATGGCGGGCCGGAGAGCGTTCTAGCCCCCTTTACAGCCCGCCTTTACAGCCCGCCTTGCAATCGCGCTCCAATCGCGGGTAGAATTCGCAGGTTCCTCCACCGAACAGGTTTCGTGCGCCCTAAACGAGGGCAAACAAGCTGTCCGGCTCGAAGGGGCCTGCACCTTGACAACTGAAGAGTGGGAAAGACTCTGAGAGTCTGAGAAGACTCAGGGCGAACGCTCTGGGTCCTCCGTTTTGGACGGAGAGTTTGATCCTGGCTCAGGGTTAACGCTGGCGGTGCGCATAACACATGCAAGTCGAGCGAGGGCTCATTTCCCGCAAGGGAGATGAGTTCCTAGCGGCGAACGGGTGAGTAACACGTGGGCAACCTTTCCTATCGCGGGGGATAACAGCGGGAAACCGCTGCTAATACCGCATGTCGTCACCAGTCGCATGGCTGGTGAAGAAAGCAGCAATGCACGATGGGGTGGGCCCGCGGCCTATCAGCTAGTCGGTGGGGTAACGGCCTACCGAGGCGATGACGGGTAGCTGGTCTGAGAGGACGACCAGCCACACGGGGACTGAGACACGGCCCCGACTCCTACGGGAGGCAGCAGTG
>VBEF01000088.1 GCA_005881275.1 Chloroflexota bacterium | reverse complement strand
CGTCTCAGATGCATGCCACTCCTCCCCTAGACACACCCGGTCATCCCCCCGGGGTCGGCCAGGATTGTCGCTCGCCACAGCGACGACGTCAATGGGGCATCGCCCTCAGCTCGACACGCGCGGAACCGTCCTCATCGTTTGCGCGATGTGTGATGGGGATCAACCTTGAGCGAGGTTCGACCGCAATGTGGCGGGGTCGGCGCCTGGCTGCTCGACGTCGGTACGTCGATTACGTTCTTCCTGCCCCGGGCAGATCGGCGCGATCGCGTGGTTCGGCATCGCAGCCACTGCTCAGACAGCAGGCACACCGATTTCCGAAGCTCTTGCCACTCGACCCGAACCATCTTTGGCATTGGACTAACCAGGCGACCGCCTCCTGAATTCGATGACGCTCCGCATCGTGGCATTAGCTCCTGTCGCCTGGTTCATGGCCGGGCCCATCGAAGGAAACAGGTCCATGAGCGCCTTGATCAGGCGGCCCGGCCCTGGCATGACCACAATCTCGGCGCGATCTTTCTCGATCGCAGCGACAACGGCCTTGCCGACGTCTTTTGCAGGGGACGTCCCCATCGCCGGCATCTTCATGCCGAGTTGGTCGGCGGTGCGCTGACCCTGGCCGGCGTCACGGATCGCGCCAAGCACAACCACCGAAGCGCTCACGCCGCGGGAACGATAGTCGTTGCGCAGCACCCGCGTGAACCCCATCAGCCCGTCCTTGGCCGCGGCATAGGCCTCGGTGTAAGGGAAGCCGACCCGCCCCGCGATCGACGAGATGTTCACGATGTGCCCCCGGCCTCGCTCGAGCATTCCGGGCAGCAGCAGATGGGTGAGCCGCATCGGCGCGATGAGGTTGAGCTGGAAGATCGCGTCGTTCTCGGCCCATGTCATGTCGTCGAACTCACGCTGCGGGTCGCCGCCGGCGTTGTTGACGAGCACGTCGACGCGACCAACCTCGCGCTCGGCGGTCCTGACCAGCGCCTCCACATCTTCTGCAACCGTCAGGTCCCGGGGCAGAGCGACCGCGGTCGTGCCCTTGGCCCTCAGGTCGTCCGCCAGCACTTCGAGCTCCGAGGCCGAGCGGCCGGTTAGGACCAGGGAATACCCCGCTTCCGCCAGGGACCGGGCGATGAATGGCCCGATGCCTCTCGAGGCACCGGTGACGAGAGCAACTCCGGCTGTCTTGGCCACTTCTTCGACTCCTGAACTCGAGCGCTCCTCACGCCCCTGGCCTAAATAATAGGCAACGTCAATGATTTATTGCATCTATTATTAGCTGCGGCTATGATTTGGGCAGTGGCGGTCGACTATCCCGAGGACCTGGCAGCCAGGATTGGATTCCTGCTGGCCCGCGCCCACCTGATCGCCCGCGAGGAGGCGGATCGGGCGCTGGCTGAGGTCGGCCTCACCGCGAAGGGCTACGCTGCGTTAGCCACCGTCGTCAGCGACGCACCAATCTCGCAGCAGAGGTTGAGCCGGCGCCTGCGTATGGACCCGGCGACCATGGTGGACGTGATCGACGAGCTCGAACGGTCCGGCTACATGCAGCGTCGCCGCAATCCAGACGACCGCCGCGAGTACGCGCTAGTCACAACGGCCAGGGGTCGCGCCCTCTTCTCTCGCGCCAAGAGGGCGCTCAGCGCCGCCGAACGGGAGACCGTTCGCGACCTCGACGTCGAGGAGACCAACACGCTGCGAGAGCTGCTCGGCCGCATCGCCCGGAAGCCCGGAAGCCTCACGACCGCAGAGATGGAGAAGAACGCGCTGAGCGCCGGCCGTTAGCTAGAGGGATGCTTCCAGGGGTCTCCTCCAGCACGTCTTGAGGATTGCGTTATCCGCATCACCTCCCTGCGAGCGTCTGATGCTTGCTGTCTTCCAGGACTCTTGCGAGTTCGTCCACTTGAAGCTCACCGTGGCAAGGAGCCTCCAGACAGCGCGACGGACCAGGTGATGATGGCGGTTTCCGTAATGCAAACCAGGCACTAGCGTCAGCGGCTCATCTTTGGCATCGCCATCCATAAGCATCTGAAGTCCCGACCCTTGCAATGCAAGGATCCTTGCGCTACAGTATCCTCGGTGCCGATCGATGGCCTCGCCACACAGCTTCGCAAAGGAGTCATCGAGTACTGCGTGCTGGCGATGCTCAAGGAGATGCCGCGCTATGGCGGAGAGGTGATCCAGATGTTGCGTGCCAGGGGCGAGCTCGTAGTCAGTGAAGGGACGATCTATCCCCTGCTGAGCCGTATGCGCTCCGAGGGTCTGGTCGAGACAGAGTGGCGCGACACTCCCGGCGGCGCCCCGCGGCGCTACTACCGGCTGAGCCGTTCCGGTCAGAAGGCTGTGGCCCAGTTCCGCGACGAGTGGTTCAGGTTTCGCGATTCGGTGGACAACATCTTTCGGAACGGAGCAAGACAGTGATGACCGCAACCCATGCCGCGCAATTGGTGGACGAATATCTGCAGCGGCTCGAGCGGGAAATGACCGACCTGTCCCCTGACAGCCGCAACGAGATCATCGACGAGATTCGCCGCCACATTGCGGAGGAGCGTGGCGGCCTGACCGACGAGTCCGACGCCACCCTCATGAACCTCCTGGAGCGCCTCGGCGACCCAGCAGACATCGCAGCCGAAGCCCGCGGCAGCAAAAAGCCGCGAACCTCTGTGGCCACGACCCGGCGCTTCGGGACCTTGGAGGTGCTCGCGCTCATCCTGCTGGTGGCCGCGTGGCCCGTCGGAGCGATCCTGCTCTGGGTCTCGAAAACCTGGACCACGCGCGAGAAGCTGCTCGGCACCCTGCTCCCCCCAGGCGGATATCCAGGCGTGCTCCTCATCATGTCCACGTTTCACTGGATCACCGCGGCCTCCGAAGCCGGCCCGGCCTGGGTCGACGTGACGGTGGGCGCCGTTCTCTTCACCATCAGCCTTGTGGCGCTGATCGCTCCCGTGGGCATGATCGTCTACCTGGCGACCCGCCTGAGAGCCCGTTGAGATCGCCGAAGGTCCTGGCCCGAATCGCGAGCTCGCTCTATCTGCTGGCCAGCGTTTGTTTCGTGGTCGCGATCGCGATCCGCTCGAGCATCGAGGGTACAGGCGGCGGCTCAGGCCTGATCGACAGGATTCGAGCGTCGACGTCACTGTTCCGCATCAGCCTGACCATCGACCTGATCTCGGGAACATTTTTTCTGCTCGCGGGCATGGCTCTGTACCTGCTGCTGCGCCACGTCGACCGGCTTGCGGCTGCGGCGATGGTCGTGCTGGTCGCTATCGAGATCGTCGTGATCTACTTGAGCGACATCAACCTCTACAACGCGCTGACCATCGCTACCAACCCCTCCTACATCCAGGCGTTCGGCGCCCCGGCGTCAAATGCGCTCGCCTCCCTGTTCGTCGACGCCCATACCAACGCGCTCGTGATCGACGAGATGTTCTTCGGCCTGTGGCTCGTTCCTCTCGGCTACCTGGTCATCAGGTCTCGCCAGATCCCGTGGCTCGTCGGCGCACTGCTGTTAGTCGCCGCGACGAGCTGGATGGGACAGTTCCTCGCCAATCTTCTTGCGCCCGACCTTCCGTATGTGTTCGAGGTCGGTCAGGTCGGCGGCGCGGGCGAGTTCGTCTTCGTCATATGGTTGTTGATCTTCGGGATCAAGGTGACCGGCGCGGGCGCTCGCGATTCGGCAGTATCTGCTCCGGCCCGAAACCGATGAGGTCGACCATGTCGCGTCATCAGCGTTAGGGATTGCTGAACCAGCGTCGCCGTCTCTTACGAAGCCCCTAATCCACGTTAGGAGGTGGACGTCCGTCGCCGATCTCAGCTTCGATTGAGACGGACACCTTCGAGAATGAGTGCCTTCAAGGCCGACGCGTTGATCGCGTCACCCTCGTGGAAGTCGATGGCACGAACCGTCTTGCTGTCCAGACGCGTGTTGAAGAGTCCCTTCGGATCCTTCAGCTGGGCACCCTTTGGAAACGTCAGCCTCACCGCGTTCTTGAGGGCCTCGCCTATGCAGACGATGCCGTCGTGGGACCAAACGGGCACCCCCTCGGGTCGGGAGGGCTTCTTCCACTTCACCTCTTCGATTACGCCCGGGTCGGCGCCCCTGATGAGAGCCCGCAGTTGACTCAACCTGTCACCCCTCCAGCCGGCCATCCTGCGGACGATGTCATCTATCTGTTGGGACGCGGATGCGTCGCTCATGCCGACGCTTTGCTGCGGCTGCTTAGCACCGAGCGGACCGCAGGGCTCAGTTCCTTGTCCTTGCGGTGGATGCAGCCAAGCCAACAACACGGCCGCCGCTTCCCCTCCAGCAGCTCGGATTGCAACCGCCGGATGTGCTGGCTTCTCGTTTCGGCTTTCTTCGGCCAGAGTACCCAGCAGATCCACTCATTGCGGGCAAGGGGGGTGAGGTCTTGCCACGCCGCCAGCACCATTGGGGTGGCAATCAAGACGCGTCTCAAGTCCATCGGGACGGTATGGACCACTCCGCCGGCGACCACCCTGGAACTCATCGATCGCCCATCCTAGCTCCGATTCGCACGAAGGCAGACTTGGGGTCGGCGGCTGCGTGCGGCTTCGGCCGAGGGTGGGGTCAGTCGATTCGCTGGGCCAGGGCCACGATGATTCCCTCCGGCCCGCGCACGTAGGCCATGCGCCAGATGTCCTCGTATTGACCGATGCCGCCGACCAGGCCGAAGCCGTCCGCAGCCAGCCGGTCGACAACCGCCTGGAGGTTGTCCACTTCGAAGCAAACGTTGCGCAGCCCCAGCTCGTTGGACATGGCGTCGGGCGATCCCGGTTCGTGGTTGGGCCGGATGAAGCTCGACAGCTCCAGCCCGGTTCCTCCGTCGGGCGGCCGCAGCATGACGATCTCGGAACGGGAGTTCGGTATGCCAATGACGGTGTCGACGAACTCACCATCCATAAACATCCTGCCCTCAACCACGAGACCCAGCCCGACGAAGAACGCTGTCACCGTGTCTAGGTCCGCGACCGTGATGCCTACGTGGTCGAAGCGTGGAATACGCGACACGGGTGCCCCCTGCATTAGTGCGTGCGGTCAGGTTCGCGTAGCTGCTGCTTGCATACGACGTCCACGTTACGGGGTTGCCGCGGATGGCGAGGTATGACCGGTGACTGGGCAGATGGGTCCCGAACTCTCAGAACTCTCGTCCAGAAACGGCGGGAAAGATCGATCTGTTCCCATCTGTGCCACGGAGTCTGCGGCCATGGTCATTCGAGGTGATTCTTCCGCCGGATTACTACACGAAGTACTACATGGCAGCCCATGGTCCCCGACTTGGCAGTATCCGGCCTTTTCGTTTCCAAGCTCGCCCTGAGCTCAGACGCGTTCAATCGTGGCGAGCCAAGCCTGTGCCCGTTCCGACTCGATGGCGATGACGAACTGAGCCGGCTCGATCGACCGGACTGACCAGCCGTCCGTGAATGAAGCCCGGATCTCCGCCTTCGACACACGCCGCGGCCCCCAGTCGCCAGGCTGCCGATCACTGAAGCACATCATGTAGTACATACCGCCGGGCCGCAGCACAGACCGCAGGCTGGTGACGAAAGCCGGACGCTCGTCGTCGCTGAAAACATGAAACAGGCCGCTGTCGGTGATGACGTCGAACTGCCGGCCCAACCGGTCGAGGTGCATCGCATCTGCGACCTGGAACGTCGCATGGATCCCCCGCTCCTCCGCCTTCTCCCGCGCCCGCTGGATCGCGAGCTCGGCGATGTCCACCCCCATTGCTTCAGCTCCATGTGTCGCCGCGAGCATCACCTGCTCGCCCGTTCCGCAGCCGACGTCGAGGACCCGGCCCACCAGCTCGCCCGCCTCGGCCAGCCGCACAAAGTCGGGCTGCGGCCGGCCAACATCCCAGGGCGGAGAGCCCTGGTACGCGCTGTTCCATGAGGGACGCTCGGCCATAGCCCGAGCTTAGCTGCGCACAGCGCTAGCGAGATATCCAACCTCGCCGCCCCAGGTCGCGAAAGGGGAGGCGCCCGCAGAACGCTGCGGGCGCCCCACTCAGACCGTTTACTGGTCGGTCTGGTTGCTCCCCGAGTTCGGCCCATTGCTGGGGATCGCGAGCCGGTCATGTGCGCGATTGCTGTGGCCGCCCACGCTTAGCCCGCCCCTGAGGGTATACATCGCTTCGTCGAAAACGCCGCCCGCAGGACGGTTCGCGACCGCAAAGGCCGGGAATGCCGGCCCGCCGACGAACGAGGTGGATATATAGTCGCCGACCATGCGGCCCTGGCTCGTTTTCGCGAGCGAGGACAGCGACATCGGCCCGGCAATCTGCTGGTTCGAAGTCCAGCTGCCGCCGCCGTCAACCGAGATCGAAGAGCCGACCTCTAGCTGGCAGGTCGCCGCAGTGCAACTGGCGTTGGGATAGAAGTAGAAGGTAAGCGCGAGTTGAGCGCTGTCCCCCGACGTGGCGTTGTTCACGGCAAGGCCGGGGATGAAGTGGTCAACTCCGCCGCCGATCGGGTCTACCGGTATGCGCGTAACCGGAGACCAGTTCGTACCGTCGGTCGACGTGCTGAGCACGAGGTCATTGGCGGTGCAGCCTGGCTCGAAGCGGCAGTCTGGCCAGACCACGTAAACCTTGCCCGACGCGTCAATCTCCGCGGTGGGAAGGCCAAGGCCGTTGCGCAGGCCTCCGGCTACCAGGTGCGCCGTGACGTCTGCGATGCGCGTCGTGGTGCCCCAGCTCGCGCCGCCGTCGGCCGAACTGAAGGCGTTGACGTCGCCGCCCCGCGAAGCAAACCCGCCTACCGGGACGATTACCGTTCCGTTCGGCTGGACCAGCGGCTGGCCGCCGATACCGTGCAGGTGCTGGGCGGTTGCGAGCGGCGCGCCCCAGGTAACACCGCCGTCACTCGACGTGCTCATCTGCTCCAGGTCGCTGAGCGAGGCGTCGTCGAACTCGGTGTAGCAGTTGCCATAGTGCGGGCTGCTCACCGTGTTGTCACAGACGCTCCAGTTCTTGTCGTTGAACTGCCGGTCGGCCGTGATGACGACGGGATTTCCCCACGTTAGCCCGCCGTCGATGGAGCGGCTGGCGAGGACGTCAACCGGAACCAGAGCAGCCGGAATCCCGAGGTAGGAGATCATCCAGACGTTGGCTTTGGCGTCGAAGGCGACAGAAGGATCGCTCACGCGCTCGTACGTAAGGTTGGCCGGCGTTGAGTGGAAGGTCGTGTCCGGCAGGAAGCCACTGGTGAACGTTTTGCCACCATCGTTCGAAGTGGCAAAGCCGATGTCCGAGGCGCCGCCGTTGAAGAAACGGCCCACCTGGAAAGCGGAGACGATCGTCGTACCGAATGCGAACGTATCGGGCTCGACCTCGGTCCGATGCTGACTGGTGTTGTTGGTGAACGGATCGCTGCTCAGCTGGAGGAGACCTGCCGCGTACACGTTTAGCGTCGACAGGCCGAGCAGCGCAGCACAGGCTGGCACCAATAGGCGAAACCACCGCATGGTCATTTCCTCCCTCTTGTGTGGCCGGCGCGAGGAGGCAAGTGTAGCCGCCGCTAGCGGCGGGGGAAAATAGCCGTGATCGTCTGGCCCAGCATCGGTTGTGGATCTCGTTGCAGCCCCACATGAGCATCTACTCAGCGCTGTCGAAGCGATTCAAATGTCGGGATTTGAGGTCGTCCTTATGCTTGATTACCACACGACGTTCAACACAGATCTCCGGGTCTCGCTGCGCCGCGCCCGCGAGCAGTCCCACGAGGTCGCGCTATTTGATACCAAGCCGCGGGCGGCACTGCAAACGATCCGCCCGCGTCATTAAATGTGCTTCTTATCTGGAAACGATCACCCGGGATTAGCCCGCCTTGCGCGCGGGCCTGTTTAGGCTCGCCATTCGAAACTTCCGAGTCTCACGGTCCTGACCTGTGCGTCGCATATGGGTTTCTCCCGACCCTATCGGGCCCCGTATTGCCTACTGTCTAGGCATGAGGACATTGCATCCGGCGTACCGCATCACCGACCTGGCCACCTCACTGGCCTTCTACGGCGCAATCGGGTTCGAGCAGGTCGGTCGCGTTGATCTGGGCGACGGTGTGACTTTGACGATGCTCAAGTTCCCGGCGGATGAGGTGGTTACGCTCGAGCTGGTGCACCGGCCGTCCGACGGACCAGTGGTCATCGGCAGCGGGTTCAGCCACCTCGCGGTGCAAGTCGATGACCTCCGCGGCATGATCGAGGCTGTTACGAAGGCAGGACTACGTGCCGGCCAAGTCGAACGCCCGGGCGGCCTCGATGGGCCACAAACGTCATGGCTCCGCGACCCCGACGGCTACCGGATCGAGCTGGTGCAGTGGCCACCAGGTCACGCCTATGGGATCACCGCTGCCGACTTTGGCTAGACGCCTGGTATCCAGCGCCCGACATCACTGCCTCCACGAAGATTTCAATTGCCCCAGCCCTGTGGCTCACATTCTCGAGCTCATCGAGGCACTGTACCGACCCGGCGCGAAACGCCAGCCGCAGGCCTAAGCTCCCTCCGTGCAAACAACAGGGCCCGGCCTCGCCGCTGTTGGCGCCGAGCGCCACCTAACCATCTGGTTCGTCAGATACGTGATCGCGGTCGTTGCGCTCGCCGTGTTCGTCGTCGGAGACATCCTGTTCGCCCTGTTGCTGATCGCGCTAAGCGAGTTCGTGTTCATCACCTTGCGGCCAAGGCCAAAGCTCAGCGCATCCACATTTCGGCCACCCGCGCCGGACCAATGGCAGACACCGATCACTGTGTTGAGATGGACGTCGCTCATCAGCAGTGTCTGGGCCATCGCCACGGGTGCCGTGGTCCTCACGATCGCGATGATGATCGAGATCGTCGTCCTCATCGTCATCATATGGCGCCACGGACTCGATGCGCGCAACTTCGCCGTGCTGGCGCTATTCGGCGTGTGGTTGTTGACGAGGCCATTGTGGATCGCGCCACTCCGCAGAGCCCTCAGCCTGGAGGCGACCAGGCAAGTTGCCCCTTACATGGCCACCCTCCACGTCGGTGCAGAAGGGGTTGAGGTCGACATGCGGCGCGCATTCGTACGTCGCGCGCCGGATAGCTATCGGTTCTCGGTGGGCTTTGCCGAACTCGATGAGGTCCGCATCATGGACGGACTCACCGCCCAGGGCTACTGGGGATCGATGGGTCAGTACGACCCCACTATCGGCCTCAGAATGGAATGGGAGCTGGCACACTTCATCGCCGACCAGAAAGCCAGGCCGTCAATCCTTGGCCTTATTGCTATTGGCACCCACCTCCTGCTACGCGGTCCGACCGTGCTCTACCTTATCGGTAACGCAGACCCGTTTGCAGTAGACGCGCTGACCGCTTGGCAGGCATGGCGTGCCGCGCATCCCGAGCCGGCAACCCCTGCCTCCTAAGACTCCAGCTCTGGCACCCGTGTCCACCTTTGCTGAATGCGTGATCCTCCGGAGTCATTTGCCATCAGGGGTAAACATTGACCTTGATCTTCGTGCGATCGCCGCCAACCGCAACCCCGACCGTGCCAGATCTGACAGTCATTTTCCCATTCTTGAGCCGAAAGCCGACCTGGCCGGGGCGGTCGAGGTGACCTGCCAGTTGCCGGTATTCAGCTCCCTCTGGTAGAAAGCGGTGACGGCGGCGAAGCGTCATTGGACACGAAGACAACGTGGCACGCGTTGCTCCCCCCGCCCACGTCCATACTCTGTCCCCCGAATTTAGCCCCTGGGTACATGGGGAAATTCAGGGGTAGGCAGGTGGAAGTAAAGAGATCGATGGTGATCTCCGTCTGCGTGTTCCTAACCGCAACCTGGACCGTGCCGAAAGGCGCTGCGCTCTTGGTGCAACGTTTACAGGCTTATGAATCCGCCAGATGCTCAAGGACGAACGCTTCGACCTCTTCGCTTTTGCCCTTGACCGCGAATCTCCCGAGTGGGCGGACTGACGCCAGGTCGCGTATGAGCGCATACGTCGGCGCCGAGACCACGACCTGACCCGGGATCGCACCCGTCTGGAGCCGGGCGGCGAGATTCACAGCGTCACCGTGCGCGACGTAGTTCCGCAGTTCCTCGCTCCCGATGTTGCCTACAAGCGCTGCACCTGTCGCAATCCCCACCCGGAATCGGGGGAGCGATGGGTCCTCAGTGACAATGGCCTCGATGGCGCGCTGCATCGCAAGAGCCGTCCGGGCAGCGGCGAGAGCGTGGCGAGGCTGCTCGACTGGTGCGTTCCAGACCGCCACGATCGCGT
>VBEF01000087.1 GCA_005881275.1 Chloroflexota bacterium | reverse complement strand
ACGCGCCGTTTCCCCCCGCGATGATGCGACGCCAGGTCAGGAGCAATGGCCTCGCCGTTCTTGTCGACGCAATCGTCTTCTCGAGCGAGGTCGGACGGCGCAAGCCGGCGCCCGAGGTCTATCAAGCCGCGCTCGCCGCGCTCGGAACGCGCCCCGAGCGAACACTTTTCGTAGGCGATCGCGTGCGTGAGGACTACGAAGGCCCGCGGGCGCTCGGTATGCGCGCCGTGATCGTCACCGCGCACGCGGATGAGAACCCCCCCGACGGCGTGGCGGTGATTCGCTCGCTGGCTGAGGTGCAGCCGCTGGTATGAGCGGGCCAAAAAAGCGACCGGGCTTGCTGTGGCGGTTCTTCTATGGGCGGCGCCGACGAGGCTTCCCGTGGCTGCTGGTTGGCGTCCTCGCGGCAATCGTCTTTCTCGGCTTGTTCTTTGCGATTCCGGGCGGCGCCGACATCTCGCGCGCCGTCGCCGTCTTCGTGTTCGGCCTGCTCATCGTGGGGGCATTGGTGTTTGCCGTCATCGCGGCACTCCGGCCTCGGCGACGTCCCTGAGCCGCACGCGCCGCGATCAGCACGGCTGCCGCCCCGGCGCCGACACCGTTATCGATGTTCACCACGGTTAGACCCGAGGAGCAGGACTGCAGCATCGTCGTGAGGGCTGCCTCCCCTGCGCCTCCGCGGCCGTAACCGGTGGACACGGGAAGCCCGATCACCGGTAGGTCGACCAACCCCGCCACCAGGCCGGGGAGCACGCCGTCCATGCCCGCGGCGACGATGATGACGTCCGCCCCCCACTCGAGCATCGCGGCCAGCGGACTCACGAACCGGTGCAGGCCCGCGACCCCGAGATCCGCCTCCAGCCTGGCCTCGACCCCGCAAGCCTCGACCACCATGCGGGCTTCGGAGGCCGCAGGGATATCCGAGGTGCCGGCGGTCATGATGCCGACCCTGGCCGCGACAGCCTCCGGTGAAAATCCTTCACGCAGCGCACGCGCCGACGCGTCGTAGCGAACGAGCTGCATTCCGGCGGCTGACGCCGCCTCCTCCAACGCCGATGCATGCCCGTCGGTCATGCGGCTGATGAGCCCCTGCCCCTGGCGCTCGGCCATCGCGATGACGAGGCGCGCCGCCTCGCGGGCCGGCTTTCCGCTGGCGAGCACGACCTCCGGCACCCCGCGGCGAAGGTAGCGGCCAAGGTCGAGCCGCGCCCTGCCACCGAACTCGTCGAGCTGCAGCCGACGCAGCTCGGCCAGGGCGTCGTCCTCGCTCAGCTCGCCCGCGACAAGACGGCGCAGCAAATTCCTCACAGGCCGAGGAGCACCTCGCGCATTCGCTGCCAGTGGGAGCCGGCCCAGTAGATGCGGCCACATTCTGGGCACTCGGAGTAGCGCGACTGCGTCCGGCGGACGTACGGCGGCACGCGCTCCGCGACCACCGCCGGCACGCGCGACTCCAGCTCGGAGTTGCACTCGATGCACCGGGTCAGCGCCTCTTTCAGCTCCAGCCCGAGCTCCGCGAACACCTGGCGCAGCTGCTTGGTGACCTCGTCGTCCCGGATCAGGATCGCGCGCACCACGCCCGTCTGGATGACCCGACGCTTGGTCAGGTCGCGATCGCGGGTCAGAAGCACCCGATTTTCCGCCGCGGCTTCGCGCACCAGCTCGGAATCATCGATCCGCGCGTGATACGAGGCGTCGTAACCAAGAGCGCGCAGCCACCTCGCCAGGCGCCCGACGTTGCAGTCGGCCAGGAAACGGAGTCTCAAACGGGGCTCACCCAAGCAATCTTAGAATCGGCCGGTGAGCTCGTTCGAAGAGCTGATGACCAGGCTCGAGACCGAGGCGAGCGGATGCTACTCGTGGTCCAACGGTCCCGGCGATCGTTATGCCGCCCACAGCCACAACTACGAGAAGGTCCTCTACTGCGTCGACGGATCGATCACCTTCCTGCTTGAAGGCGAGGGCCGCCGGATGGAATTGAGGCCCGGAGACCGCATCGTGCTGCCGCCTGGCACCGTGCATTCGGCGGTCGTCGGCGCATCAGGATGCACGTGCATCGAAGGCCATCGCTAGCCACAGTCCCATCTAACGTTCGGGGCGTAATATGGGTCGCTGCGATGAGCATCATCGAGTTCATCCGCGACCGAGCACGGTTTTACAACTGCCCGGTTTGCGGACGCAGCCTGAAGGGCTGCGATGTGCAGGTCCTCAGCCATGAGGACGAGAGTTTTCGGCTCCAGGTGACCTGCGCGCAGTGCCAGGTGACCTTCATCGTCGTCCTCGCGATCGCCGGCGGCGCGATGGAAGAGATCGAGAATGCCACCCCCGATCTCGTCGCAGAGCCGGTCGCGGAGGCCGAGCCCATCAGCGTCGACGAGATCCTCGACCTTCACCTTTTCTTGAAGGGCTTTCAGGGCACGCTCACAGAGCTGATCCACCAGCCGGATCCCAGCCGCGGCTGACCCGGCCAAGGCTCCTGGCCGGATCTATCTCGACGACGCCGGCTCGGCACCCGTCCTGCCTGAGGTGCGCGACGCGTTAGAGAAGCTGCCTGAGGGCAACCCGTCCAGCCCTCACTCCGAGGGCCGCGCGGCCCGAGCGGCGCTGGACCGTGCGCGTGACACAGCCGCCGCCGCGCTCGCCGCGCAGCGGACCGAGGTCACGTTCGTCGCTTCGGGCACCGAAGCTGTGAACCTGGCCTTGCTCGGCGCGGCGGCCCGCCTGCCCCGCAGCGCCCAGATCGTGACGTGGGCCGCCGAGCACCAATCGGTCCTGGCCTCGATTCGTCATCTTCAGGAGGCGGGCCGCGAGGTCCGGATCGCGGGCGTCGATCGTGACGCGAGGGTTGATCCGGACGCGATCCGCCCGGGCACGGCGCTGGTGTCGGTCGGTCTGGCCAACAACGAGGTCGGCACCATCCAGCCGGTGGCCCAGATCATCGAGCGGGCGCGCGACGTCGGGGCGCTCGTCCACCTCGACGCGTGCGCGGGAGCACGCTGGATACCGATTCCGGACGGAGCTGACATCGTTTCGATCAGCGGCCACAAGCTCGGCGCAGGTCGCGGAGGGCTGGTGTTCGTTCGAGCCGGCGTGCGAATCGACCCCCGGCTCATCGGAGGGCCGCAGGAGTGGGGCCGTCGCGCCGGCCATGAGGATGTCGCGGCGGCCACCGCCGTCGCGACGGCGTTGTCGGTTTGCGTCCGCAAACGCGCGTCGCGCGCGGAAGCCGCAGGTCGCCAGAGCAGGGCGCTCCATCAAGCACTGCTCGGTCTTGGCGGAACCTTCACAGGAGGCCAGGAGCGCCTTCCTAACTTCGCGACATGCACGTTCGCGGACCGGCGCGGTGAAGACATGCTGATGGCCCTCGACCTGGCCGGAATCGCCGCGTCGAGCGGATCCGCCTGCGCGTCTGGCTCGCTCGATCCGTCACACGTCTTGCTCGCGATGGGCTTGAGCCTGGAGGAGGCGCTGGGCAGCCTGCGCCTGACCACCGGTTACAACACCACCGACGAAGACATCGCGGCCGCGACATCGATCCTGCAGTCCGTTCTCACGCAGACTCCCGCTCGTGCCTAGCGTCGAAGAAGAGCTCGCGGCTCGGCTCGCGCAAGGCGAGGAGGTCGTGCTCGCCACAGTGATCAAGCTCGACGGCGAGCCACCGTCGCAACCCGGCGCGAAGCTGCTGATGACGCGGAATGCGCCTCTAGCCGGAACGCTCGGATGCAGTGAGTTCGACTCCGCCGCGCTGGCGGACTCCGCCGCGATCGCGACATCCGGGGCCCCGCAAGTCCGGACCTACCGACACGACCTGGGCTCCATCGACGTGTACGTCGAGCCGTACATTGCCGCTCCGACGCTTGTCGTGTTCGCCGCCACCCCCGTGGCTCAGGCGCTGCTCAGGTGGGCACCTGATGTCGGGTTTCGTCCCGTAATGGCGGCGCGGGCCGCCGACCTGCCGGCCGATATCGACGGCGAACTCTTTGTCGTGCACACCAACCACGACGCGGATGACCTGGTTCAGGCACTGGAGGCGGTCCTCCCTCGCGACCCGAGGTTCATCGGCCTGGTGGGCAGCCGGCGCCACACCGGACACCACCTCGAGGCGCTTCGGGCCAAAGGCGTGCCCGAGGAAGTGATAGCCAGGATCCAGAGCCCGGTCGGCCTGGACATAGGCGCCAGGACCCCCGCCGAGATCGCTCTCTCCATCCTCGCGGGCCTCGTTGCCGTCCGGCGCGGCGGCGGCGGCGGCTGGAAATCAAAGAACGGTTAACTCGAACTGAGTTCCGGCCGCCCAACCGCATAATCAGGGGCCGTGTCGATCGCGACCGGTACGAGGCTGGGGCAGTACGAGGTCCAGGACTTCATCGGCCAGGGGGCGATGGGACTCGTCTACCGCGCCTACCACGCTCAGCTGGAGCGTACGGGGGCGGTCAAGGTGATGCAGGCGATGACGCCCGACCCCGACACGGTCGCCCGCTTCCGCCACGAAGCCCAGGCGATCGCCAAGCTGCGGCATCCCAACATCGTCGACGTCTACGATTTCGGCGAGTTCCAGGGGACGCCGTACATGATCGTCGAGTACATCCCCGGCGGCAGCCTCGCCGCGAAGATGAACCACGGCAGGCCGGACCAGCACAGCGCTCTCAGGTACCTGCGGGGCATCGCCGCCGGCCTCGACTACGCGCATGGGCACGGCGTGGTGCACCGCGACGTCAAGCCGGCGAACGTGCTTCTGACCGCGGACGACACACCGGTGCTGGCCGACTTCGGGCTGGCCAAGCTGCTCCAGGGATCGTCCCTGAAGTCGATGACCGGCGTCACCACCGGCACCCCGGCGTACATGGCGCCGGAGCAGGTGACGGGCAGCCAGGTCGGGCCCGCGGCCGACCGCTACTCGCTGGCGACCATCGCGTACGAGATGTTGACCGGCGTGATTCCCTTCGACGGCGAGGCTCTGATGGAGCTGCTTTACGCCCAGGTCCATCGCTACCCTCGGGCGCCGAGCTCGCGGAACTCAGTGCTCGGACCGCAGACGGACGAGGTCATCATGCGCGGGCTGGCCAAGGATCCTGCGGCTCGCTGGGAGTCGTGCGCCGCGTTCGTCGACGCGCTGGCCGGGGCCTTGTCCGCCGCCACGCCCGCGAGACCTGCGCTCGCCAAGACGATGGTCATGGCCTCGCCGATCGCCTCCACGGTCCCAATCGGCGGCGTTGCGGTCGTCGAGCACGCCGCTCCGCCCGAACCGGCGACGGTGGCGGTGGCGTATCCGTCCCCGATTGGCAGGGACTCGGCTCCCTCCCGGAAGCGATTGCGTCGGCTCAACCGCCGCCTGGTTCTCGGCATCGCGGCGGTCCTGGTGCTTCTGCTCGTGCTTGGGCTCTGCGAGGCCGCGCTGGCGGCGACCACGATCACGGTGAACCCGGACAGGGTCGTGCGTGGAGACACGGTGGCGGTCACGGCGAAGCACGTGCCGGCCAACCAGGTCGGCGAGATCCAGCTGTGGAGCGTCGTCCATACATATCCGTTCCAGGCCGACGCCAACGGAAACGTCGCGCTCGAGATGACGGTGCCCAGGGATATCGCGCTCGGCGATCACATGGTGAAGATCTGCTGGAAGAACTCCTGTCCGGCGCAAGCCCCGCTCCGCGTGGTCTCGGGCGTGGCCGAAGCTGCATCTACGCCAGTCGCGAACGCCACACCCCCAGCAACCCCGGGCGTCACGACACCGCCACCGGGCGCGACGCCGACGGCCACGCCTTCGCACGCCAGCGGTTCTACTCCCGGCTCGACTCCGACCCCCACCTCAAGACCGACGTCGGCACCTACGCCAAGTCCAACACCGACGCAAAATCCCTGCCCGACATCAAGCCAGGCCGCTGCGGTCACGACATCGCCCGCCACGGTCATCGCCGGCGTGACGACGGTCACCGTGACCGGTCAGAATTTCACGCCGAACAAGACAGTGATCCTGAACTACTACCTCGGCACGTCGCTAAAGAAGACCTGGACCGCTCCCGTCGGTTGCAATGGCGGTTTCACAACCACGTTCAAGCCGGCGGCGTTGGAAATCGGCTCCGCCAAGGTCACGGCAAACGACGGGAACGGCCGATTCGCGAGCGCAACCTTTTCGATCCTCGCTTAGAAGACTTCGGTGATCAGAAGGTCGTCCAGGGTTTCACGCCGGCGCATGACACGCGCCTCACCATCGCGCAGCATCAGAACCTCGGGCCGCGGCATCCCGTTGTAGTTGCTCGCCATCGCCAGGCAGTACGCGCCGGCGGCCGGCACCGCGATGACGTCCCCCGGCTCGAGCGGCGGCATCGCGATGTCCGTGATCAGGATGTCCGTCGACTCGCAGTATTTGCCCGCGATGGTCACCTTGCCATCGGTCGCTTGGTCGGGATCCGATGCGAGGAATGCCTCGTAGCGCGCGCCATAGAGCTTGGGCCGAATGTTGTCGCCCATTCCGCCGTCGACGGCAACGTAGCGTCGAACGCCTGGGATGTCTTTGATTGAACCCACCGTGTAGAGCGCGATTCCGGCCGGCCCGGCGATGGAGCGGCCGGGTTCCACCACGAGCTCCGGCACTTTCAAATCGCGACGCGCGCAACCCGTGACGAGCGCATGACGCACCGTCTCCACGAAATGTCTCGGCGTGGGTGGGTCGTCGTTTTGGGTATACGCGATGCCGAGCCCCCCGCCCGCGCCCAGCCTGCGAGGTTCGTAGCCGAGCCCATCGCGCAGCTCGACAAGCAGGCCGAGCATTATCTCCATGGCTTGTTCGTACGCGCCGAGGGCAAAGATCTGCGACCCGATGTGCGAGTGCAGGCCGACGAGCTCCAGGCTCGGATGCTGCAGTGCGGTTTCGACCGCCTTTCGCGCCGCTCCAGACTCGATGGAGAAGCCGAACTTGGAATCGAGCTGGCCGGTCGAGATGTGATCGTGGGTGTCCGGCTTCACGCCCGGCGAGATGCGAAGCATCACCTGCGCGCGAGAGCCATGGGGGACGACATTCCGCAGCAGCTCGAACTCTTGGTCCCCATCGATGACGATGGTCGCGCCCGCGCGATACGCAGCCTCGAGGTCTTCGACGCTCTTGTTGTTGCCGAGGAAATGCACTCGATCGCGCGGAAAGCCGGACTTCAGCGCGAGGTGCAGCTCACCCGCCGAAACGACGTCGAGGCCTAGACCTTCGTCTGCGATCACGCGCAGAAACTGCGGGGACGCGAAAGCCTTGGCCGAGTAGAGAACCTGTCCGGCCCCATCCATCGCGGCGATGTATTCCGACGCGCGCTGCCGCACGGTGGCCTCGTCATACAGATACAGGGGAGTTCCGTGGCGGCGTGCCAGCTCGATGAGGTCGCAGCCACCCACCTCCATGTGGCCGGCGGCGTTGACCCGGTACGTGACCGGGAAGAGCAAATCTAGTTTGCTAGTTCGGACCGGAGCCGCAAGAGCCACAACCCCCGCCGCAGCATCCGCCACCGCTGGACTCGCTCGTGAAGTCCGAGGCCGATGACGACTCGCCGCCACTTGCGAAGGCGAAGCTCGAGACCAGCACCCGGGTCCTGGTGGACTCGCATGCCGGGCACACCTGCGCGCTGTCACGCTCAGCGAACCGCGTCAGGACCTCGAACCTCTCGGCGCAGCTCTCGCACCGATACTCGTAGATGGGCATTTCAGTGAACGATTCTAGGTTGTCTGAGCTCGCGCGAATGATCTCGGAGTGGCCGGGCCTGGTCTCCGGGCCCGCACAGGCGCTTGTCGAGGACTCGCTGGTCTTGCTGGAACATCTCGGGGAGGCGCACCGATTGGTCGACGTCGGGTCCGGAGGCGGCCTGCCCGGCCTGCCCCTGAAGATCGCGCGACCAGACCTTGCCATAACGTTGATCGAGGCCGACCAGGCCAAGGCGGCCTTTCTGGTCCAGGCTTGCGCGAGACTCGAGCTCGAGGACGTGGAGGTGCTGGCTCGACGCGCCGAGGAGATCGGACGGGACGGGCGCTACCGCGAATCCTTCGACGTCGCGGTGGCGCGAGCGGTGGCTCCGCTACCCGTGCTGGTCGAACTCTGCCTGCCCCTGGTTCGGGTCGGCGGCAGGCTCCTCGCTCAGAAAACGGATAAGGAACCCATCACGCCGGCCGAACGCGCCATTGAGGTCCTGGGTGGGTCGAGGGCGACCATAGAGCAAGCTCGCTCCGCTGTCCGTCGAACAGGGACACTCGTGATCGTCGAGAAGGTTCGGCCAACGCCGGCGCCGTACCCACGCCGTCCCGGACTGGCTCGACGCAAGCCCCTGTAGGCGATGCGGATGGAAGCCTTAACCTTGGAGCCGGGGTGGAATGCCGAAACTGAATCTTGTTCCGCGCGAGCGCAGGTTCAATGAACTTTTCAGTCGACAAGGCCAGCTCGTGAGCGAGGCGTTGGCCGAGCTCGGCGGCTCCCTAAACGATGAACTCAGTCGTCACGCGATCATGCGGGAGCTCGAGCACAAATGCGATGACGTGACGCATGAGATATACAACCTGACGAACCGAACCTTCGTGCCTCCTTTCGAACGGGCCGACATCCTGATGCTTGCCCATTCGCTCGATGAGATCGTGGACCTCGCCGAAGAGACCGCAGACAAGATCGATCTGTACCACGTCGAGTCCATTACGGATGCTGCGAAAAGCATGGGCCGCTGCCTCGCTGAGGCTGGCTCACAAATCGCCAGCGCAGCCGACAAACTGGTCGATGGAAAGGATTTGGTCGAGGTGCTCGAGGACATTCACCGCCTGGAGAACGAGGGCGATCACATCACTCGGCAAGCCTTGCAGAGACTCTTCGAGACAAACCATCGGACGGCGGCCGACCTGATCAAATGGAAGGACCTCTACGCGCTGCTTGAGTCCACGCTGGACGAATGTGAGTCGGCGGCAGAGATCATGGAATCGATCAACATCAAGTAGGCCGGCGAATCAGGGATTCAGCTCGGACAGCAACACTCTCACGCGGCTCTCGATCTCATCACGAATCTCTCTGACTGCCGGCGCCGGAAGACCGGCCGGATTGCGGATGCCCCAATCTTCGACCGGAGAGGCGAAAACCGGGCACTCTTCCGCTTCGCAGCCCATCGTGACGACCCGCGTCGCGGCCCTCGCCATCTCGGCCGACAGTACCTTGGGCCGCTCGTTGCTGAGATCGATGCCGACCTCGCGCATCACGTCAATCACCTCGCTGTGGACACGCTTCGCGGGCCTCGTGCCTGCCGACTCCACATCGACGCTGCCATCCGACATGCGCTTGAGGAATGCTGCAGCGATCTGACTGCGGCCGGCATTCTCAACGCATACAAATAGGACACGTGGTCGGGCACGTTCCAACTCGTCCAGACGGTAACCGATCCCGCGGAGGGTCGTGATTCGAACGCCGCTGGCCTCGAGCTTTGGCCGGAGCCATGCTACGTGCACGTCCACAGTCTTCGGCTCACCCACAAACCTCGCGCCCCAGGCCGCGGCGAGGATTCGATCCCGACTCAAGACGGTGCCTTCGTTCAAGAGGAACACATTCAGAAGGTCGAATTCACGTGGTGTCAAAGGGAGTTCGCGATCCTGGACATGGGCGCGCCGAGCGTCTGAGTTCAGCTCGATACGACCGACCTTCAGGTGCCGCCTTGGCGGTGACAGGGCACGCTTGGCCAACATGGCCTGGACCTGTGCCGCGACGAGGTTCATTGCGCTGCCGCTCGGTAGCCATGCGTCCGCCCCCATCCCGAGGCAGGTCGCAGCCACCGCCTGATCCGAGCCGATGATCAACAGCGGCGCTGCTGTAGCGCGACGGACAGCTGCCGTCCCATCGACCAGATCGATGGCGTCGAGGACGATCGCATCCACGAATGGCTCGCGTTGAAGACCGTCGACACGCCGGTGGGCGAAGACGTCTGCCCCGCGGGGGCCCAGCCGCTCTTTGAGGTGCGCCGCTGTCCCGGGTGCGCCGCCGATCACCACAACTCGGGTACGGGTCGCCTCAGTACTTGGAGACGTTCAACTCCTCCACATGCCCCGTCACGAGGTAGACGACGCGCTCACAGATGTTGGTGGCTCGATCGGCAACCCGCTCGAGGTTGTGAGTGACCCAAAGCATGTACGTCGCCTCGGTGATGTGACGCGGATCGGCGACCATGGTCGAGATCAACTCCTGATAGGCGCGGTCGTAGAGACCGTCGATGTCGTCGTCTTCGCGACATAGGGCTCGCGCCAGCTCCGCGTCGCGCTTGTCGAGGGCCTGCAGAGTGCGCCTCAGCAGCGACAAAGTTAGTGAGCCCATTTCGACGATCACGCCTGGCACCGCCAGGGCAGGCCGGGGCCCGAGCATCAGCGCTACTTTCGCGATGCCTTCCGCGTGATCACCGATGCGCTCCAGCTCGGGGAGCACATAAAGTGTTCCCACCAAGACCCGAATGTCGTCCTCAGCCGCCGCCGAGAGCCGACCGGTGATCTCTTCCTCCAGCTCATATCGGAGCCGGTTTACCTCCACGTCGTCACGAACGACCCGATCGGCCAGAGCCAGGTCGGCTCGGGCGAACGCCTTCAACGCACCCTCGAGTGCCTGCTCAACCAGTTCTCCGAGGCGCTGCAACTCAGTCTCGGTCACTCCGAGAATGGTAGTGGCGACGTTAACGACGCCTTAACCAACGGCTCCCTAGCCTTTCTTGCGGAGGACACATGAAACTCACACCAGTCACCCCCGGACGTCGCTTCTACGAGCTGTTCCGAACTCAGGGCAAGCTGGTCAGCGAGACGCTGACCGAGCTCAGCAAGTCTTTGCTCGAGGGCAAGAGCCGCCACGCACGGCTGCGTGACCTCGAGCACGAATGCGACGACGCGACACATCAGATACACAACCTTGTCAACAGCGCGTTTATCACGCCCATTGATGAAGGCGACATCCTGCTGCTGGCTTCGAGCCTTGACGACGTGGTCGACCTTGCGGAGGAAACCGCCGACAAAATCGACCTGTATCGCATCCAGTCCATCTCGGACCCAGCCAGGCAAATGGGCGAGTACCTCGCCAAAGCCGGCGTCGAAGTCGCCGCTGCGCTGGATCGTTTCGAGGGCTTTGGCGAACTCCAGCCTCACCGGGACGAAATCCACCGGCTGGAAAACGAGGGCGATCAGTTGATGCGGACTGCCATCGGAGACTTGTTTTCGCGGGTCACCGATGCATCTGAGCTCGTGAAGTGGAAAGACATCTACGACCTGCTCGAAGCAACGATGGACGCTTGTGA
>VBEF01000020.1 GCA_005881275.1 Chloroflexota bacterium | reverse complement strand
TCGGCGTACTTCTTGGCGTCGACCGAGTGCCGGTAGTGGAGGCATTTGTAGTGGAACTTGCCCGGCGAGTGTTCGCGGGCCAGGGGAAGCAGCTTGGCTTCCTCGAAACCTTTGCCGACCGCCTCCGCCGTCCGCGCCATAACCGCGAGATGGGCAAAGCCGATTTCGCCCCCGTCCATGGCGTCGGCGCTGCGCGGCATCTCGGCCAGGCGCTCACCCACCGCAAGCCGGTCGTAGGCCGCGTTGGAGGTCATCCGGCAGTTGAAGCGGATCCAATCCCCAGAAGTGTTAAAGCCTTCGTAGTCCCACCAGTCGGTCTGGTCGAACTCAGCGGCGAGCTGCGAGAACTTGAGCTCGAGCTGGTCGATGACCCGGCGCAGGCTGATCAGCTGACAGGCGATTGCCTCGCCCGCGGGGACCATCTCGAGCATGCGTTCATCGTATCGAACATCGGTACGAGAGACAAGTCCCTTTACACGCATTCTAGTTCAGATTTGCCACATTTATATGCCGCCATACCTTCCCGGCCGCCACTTCACTGTCCGTCCCGTCCGACGTTCAAGGGACAATCAACAGGAAGTGATCGCCGACCCCCACTGTCACACCCTCTCCTCCGACGGCATGGTGACCCCCGCCCAGCTCGTCGACGCGGCCGTGACCGCCCGCCTCGACCTGATCGCGGTCACGGACCACGACACCATGGCCTCGGTCAAGGAAACGCAGGAGCGCGGCTCGGCCGCAGGCCTTACCGTCGTCGCGGGTCAGGAGATCACCTCGAGATGGCCCGCCCAGACACACATGCTCGCCTGGTTCCTGGAAAAGCCCATCAAGCGCGGAATGTCGCTCGAGGACACGGTCGCCGCGATCCACGACCAGGGCGCACTCGCCATCGTCCCGCATCCCTTCATGCCCGTCTATTTCGGCTCGATCCAGCCCGACATGCTGCGCCGCCTGCTCGACAAACACCAGGTCGACGGGATCGAGATGGTCTTCACCGTGCCGATCGGCGCCCGGCGCCGGAGACAGCTCGACCAGTTCTACGCCAGGAATCGGGAACGGCTCGGAGCCGCGATCGGCGCCAGCGACTGCCACTTCGGCTCGCATGACATCGCGTCGGCTGTCACGCGATACCAGGGCGACTTTCAGACGGCGGTGCGGACGAGGGCGACCGACCCCGAGCGACTCCGCCACGCCGGACGTCTGCCCACCGCCACGGCGCTTCGCCAGCAGTGGCGCGCGCTCGTCGACCTACCGTTCAGGCGAATGCGAGGCCAGATCTAGCAGCGCCTCGTGCACCGCCGGCGCGGCGGCCAGGATGTTGCCGGTTTCGATCCAGGTATCGCCGCCCGACCAATCGGTGACCCGCCCTCCGACCTCGAGCACCAGCGCCGCGCCCGCCGCCACGTCCCACGTGTTGAGGCCGAGCTCGAAAAATCCGTCGAACGTGCCGGCCGCGGTCCAGGCCAGGTCGAGGGCGGCGGCGCCGGCCCGACGCAGATCTTCGAAACGGCCCAGGGCAAGCCCGAACATCGTCAGATAGCGCGGCACGAGGCTCTTGTTGCGGAACGGAAAGCCGGTGGCGACCACCGCGCCGGAGGGGTCGAGCGCGCGGTGCTGTGGAAGGCGCTCTCCATTCATGAAGGCGCCGCCGCCCCGCGCGGCGGTGAACTCCAGGTTCAGGAACGGCGCAAGCACCACGCCCACCGTCGGATTGCCATGGTCGAGCAGCGCGACCGAAATGCCGACCGATGGGAAACCGCGCGTGAAGTTGGTCGTCCCGTCGAGCGGATCGACGGCCCACATCGTTTCGGCCCGGACACCCCCGCCCTCCTCCGCCACGACCGCGATTCCCGGCGCCTCTCGAGCGAGCACGTTGAGGATCGCCGCCTCGGAGCGACGGTCGGTCGCGGTCACGTAATCGCCCCGACCCTTCATCTCGGCAGCCATGCCGGGTCGCGGCAGCCCGCCCTCGCGAAGCACCGCGGCGCCGGCTCGCGCCGCGCGCACCGCGACGGGGAGGAGCTCGCTCGTCAGACCGGTTTGTCTTCCAGACCGAGGCCGAACATGGCCTCGAGGTCGTGCGCCGAGAACTGCTGGAACGCGACCATCGTCTCCGTCTTCTCGATGCCGGCGAGCTTGGTCAGATGCTGCGTGACGACCTTGGCCAGATCCTCATGCTCGCGAACCCTCGCGATCGCGACAAAGTCCCACTCGCCGGTGACCGTGTAGACCTCCGCCACACCCTCGACATCGGCGAGCTCAGGCCCCAGACGTGTCAGCCCGTCGCGCGTCGACTTGACCAGGATGACGGCGGTCAGCATCTAAGCGGTCACGTAGCCGCCGCCCTCGATCAGCAGAGGTCCCACGACGACCCGATTGTAAGCGGCTGCTAGACTGTCAAGGCATGCCACTTGACACCCTGCAGGCTCGTGGCCGCACGCTCGCCCTCTACGAGCGGTACGGAGCCCTTCTCACCGACCACCAGCGTGAGGTCGCGGATCTCTACCTTCGCAGCGACTGGTCGCTCGCGGAGATCGCTGCGCACCAGGGCACATCGCGCGCCGCGGTGCACGACATCGTCCGCCGCTCGACGCGCGCGATGCAGGACTATGAGGCGAGGTTGGGCCTGCTCGCGGAGTCTGCGAGGAGGCGCCGCGCCCTGGCCGCGATGGAGCGGGAGCTGAACGGACTCAAGCGGCGGATCGCCCGGCTCGAAGGAGCCGTCTAGTTGTTCGACGTACTTGGCGAGAGGCTCGCCGCCGCCCTGAAGAAGATCACCGGCCGCGGTGTGCTCCGCCCTGAGGACGTCGACGCAGGTTTGCGCGAGGTCAGGATTGCCCTGCTCGAGGCCGACGTCAACTTCAAAGTCGTCAAGGAGTTCGCTGAGCGGGTGCGGGCGCGTCTCACCGGCGTCGAGATCTCGCCCGGGCTCACCGCCCCGCAGACGGTGGTCAAGGCGGTGCACGACGAGCTGGTCGAGCTCCTGGGCGGCAATTCCGAAGGCCTTCGTTATTCGTCCCGGCCCCCGACGGTGATCATGCTCGCCGGCCTCCAGGGTTCGGGCAAGACGACCACGGCCGTCAAGCTCGCGCTGCTCGCGCGTCGCGACGGCCACCGCCCGCTGCTGGCCGCCCTCGACTACCGGCGCCCGGCCGCCGTCGATCAGCTGCGAACCCTCGCCTCACGCGAGAATGTGGCGTTCCATACGAGCGAGGGAAACGTTGACGCGATCGCAAACGCGTCGCTGGCTGAAGCGAAGAGACTCAACGCGGACGTGGTCATCCTTGACACGGCGGGGCGTCTTCACATCGATGTCGATCTCATGTCGGAGCTGAAGCGACTCAAGGCCGCCGTCCCTATCACCGAAACGCTGCTGGTCGCCGACTCGATGACCGGCCAGGAGGCCGTCAAGGTCGGCGAGGTGTTCGGCCAAGAGGTCGGGGTCGATGGCGTGGTCCTGACCAAGCTGGACGGCGACGCCCGCGGCGGCGCTGCGCTCTCCTTTCGGGTCGCCACCGGCGGGCGCATCCGGTTCGCAGGCACAGGCGAGAAGCCTGACGACCTCGAGATCTTCCACGCCGAGCGCATGGCGTCGCGGATCCTCGGCATGGGCGACGTGCTCACCCTGATCGAGAAGGCGGAGCGGTCGGTCGACCAGGCGAAGGCGGCGGAGGTCGAACGGCACCTGCGCGCCGGGCAGCTCAGCTTCGACGACTTCCTGTCCCAGCTCCGCCAGGTGCGCGGCATGGGCTCGCTGGAGGGGATGCTGGACATGATCCCGGGCGGCGGCGCGCTGAAGGGGCAGCTGGCCGGCGCAGATCCCGAAAAAGAGATGAGGCGAATGGAGGCGATCATCCTGTCGATGACGCCCAAGGAACGGGCGAACCCTCAGCTTATCGACGGCGCGCGCAAGCGCCGGATCGCCCGCGGCAGCGGCGTGCAGCCCGCCGACATCAACCGGCTGCTCAAAGCACGGGAGGCGATGCAGAAGCTGGCGAAGCAGTTCGGCACGGTTGGACGCAAAGGCAAGCTCGGCGGACTTCCCCGGATGTATGGACAAGGAGGCACAGGTTGGTAAAGATCAGGCTGAGGCGGATGGGGGCGAAAAAGCACCCCTTCTACCGCCTTGTTGTGGCCGACGCGCGCTCGCAGCCGAGCGAGGCGGCGCGCAGCCTGTTGAAGCGGGAGGGAATCCTTGAGCGACGTGCAGAGAAGTCGACCCCCACGGCGTGACTTTCGGCGCGGCGGCGGCGGATTCCGGCGGGACAGGCCGGCTCCGAGCGGACCCGGCATCGACTACCGCGCGATGGTGGAGTACGTTGCCAAGTCGCTGGCGGAGAAGCCGGACGAAGTAACGGTTGAGGTTTTCGAGCGCGGAGGCGGTACCGTCGCGATCAAGGTCAAGCTGGCTGACGAGGACGTCGGGCGTTTCATCGGCAAGGCCGGACGAAACATCGAGGCCCTTCGGACTCTGGTCAGGGTCGCGTCGCTGCGCGACCGCAAGCGCGTGTTCGTCGACCTCGCGAACCCTTCCCTGTCGCCGCATTCAGCGCCCCGAAACAGGCGCAACGGCGGTGAGGTGCCTGCGTGATTCGGGTGGGGCAGGTTGCGGGGGCGTATGGGCTGGAGGGAGCTGTCAAGGTGATCCCCTTGACGGATTTTCACGACCGCTTTGACCCGGGAGCGAGCCTCCTCCTGGACGGCTGCCAGCGCCAGGTCGAGTGGAGCCGGGAGGGACAGCCCGGTTTGGTGGTCAAGCTGCAGGGCATCGATAACAGGACGCTGGCGGAGCTGTTCCGCGGGCGTTACCTCGAGGTGCCCGACGATCAGATGCGAGCGCTGGAGCAGGGCCGGTTCTATCACCGGCAGCTGGTCGGCCTACCCGTGCAGACCAGCTCGGGCGAGCGCCTTGGCGTCATCGCGGAGGTGCTGGAACGGCCGGCCAACGACGTGTGGGTCTGCTCCGACGGTCGCGTCGAGCACCTGATCCCGGCGACGAAGAACGCAGTGCTGGAGGTGGACCTGGTCGCGGGCCGGATTGTCGTCGCCGACTGGCTGCTGAATCTCGAGGAAGCGACAGACAAAGACTCATGAGATTTGACGTCGTGACCATCTTTCCCGGGATGTTCGGCCCTGTCTTTCAGCAGGGCGTCATCGGCCGCGCCATCGAGCGCGGTGCGATTCAGCTTCACGCGCACGATCTCCGGGAGCACACGCACGACCGGCACCGGCAGGTCGACGATATGCCGTTCGGCGGAGGGCCGGGGATGGTCATGAAGCCGGAGCCGGTGATCGAGGCCGTGGAGGCGCTTCGCGGCGCCAACCCGGGCCCGGTCATCCTCATGGAGCCATGGGGCGAGCGGCTCGACCAGGAGCTCGCGGCGGAGCTCGCCCGGCAGCCCGGACTCATCATCGTTTGCGGGCGCTACGAGGGCATCGACGACCGGGTGCGATCGGCCCTGCAGGCCCGCGAGATCTCGATCGGCGACTACGTCCTCAGCGGCGGTGAGATTCCCGCGATGGTGCTCATCGACGCGACGGCGAGGCTCGTCCCGGGAGTGGTCGGCGATCCCGGGTCGCTGGCACAGGACAGCTTTGTGGACGAGATGACAGGTTGGCCGCAGTTCACGCGGCCGGCGGAGTACCGAGGTATGACAGTCCCCGACGTGCTTCTGTCAGGCGACCACGCCCGCATCAGGCAGTGGCGCCGGCAGCAGGCGGCGCAGAGACGCGTTCCCCACAACAAGGAGTTGAAGAAGACATGAACGTGATCCAGCAGCTCGAGAAGGAGCAGGAAAAAAAGAAGATCCCGGCCCTGCGTGCAGGCGACACCGTGCGGGTGCACGCCAAGGTCGTCGAGGGCACGCGCGAGCGCATCCAGGTGTTCGAAGGCACCGTGATCCGCGTCACCGGTGGCGGACTGCGGCGGAACTTCACAGTCCGACGTGTGACGCACGGAGTTGGCGTGGAAAGGACCTTCATGGTGCACTCGCCGCGTATCGACAAAATCGATGTGCTGCGCCATGGCGACGTCCGGCAGGGCCGCCTCTACTACCTGCGGGGCAAGGTCGGCCGCGAGGCGCGCATCCGCGAGCGCCGGCGCCTGGTCGGCGAGCCGGAAGCCGAATCGGCGGCCGAGGAGCCTGAAGAGGCAACCGAAGAGGTCGAGGCTCCGGAGGAGGCGTAGGCCCTAAGGGTCGACGACGACTCGAGTCTCAAATGCCCCTGTAAAGGCTCTGGCGCCCGCAGCCTGGGCTCGCTAACCTCGATTTGATGCGGCCAAAGCTGTGGCGGTTCGAGCGTAGGGCCGCCGCGATGGGTTACCAGGTCGTGGCGGGCGTCGACGAGGTCGGCATGGGCCCGCTTGCCGGTCCCGTGGTCGGCGGAGCGGTGGTCCTGCGCATAGGTGACCGCATTCCCGGGCTCAACGATTCGAAGCTCATGACGGCCGAGGAGCGAGACCGGGTCGACGCGATCATTCGGCGCCGCGCGATCGCCGTCGCCGTCTGCGCAGTCGACCACACGCAGGTGGACCGGCTCGGGCTGTACAGGGCGCGCATCCTCGCCAGCGCGGGGGCGGTCGCGGGCCTGAGCGTAAAAGCCGAATACCTCCTCATCGACGCGTTCGATGTGCCGGACACGCCGCTTCCGCAGATGGCGGTGGTGCGCGGGGACAAGGTCTGCGCCTCGATCATGGCCGCGAGCGTCGTGGCCAAAGTCGCGCGGGATCGTGCGATGATCGAGTACGACCGCCTCTATCCTGGCTGGGGGTTCGCCGACCACAAGGGATACGCCACTCCGTCGCATCGCGCCGCGATCCGACGACTCGGCCCAAGCCCGATTCACAGGACATCTTGGGCGCCGTTTCGCGTCTCCGAGCTGGCGAGTCTGCAGAGTTAGGGCGGGCGGGCGAAAAGGCGGCGGCCGACCTCCTACGGTCGCGCGGCTACCAGATCGTCGGCGCGGGATTTCTCGCCCGACGCGGCGAGCTGGATCTCGTGTGCAGACGCGGTCGGGAGCTGGTCGTCGTCGAGGTGAAGACTCGAAGCAGCAACGCGTTCGGAACCCCGCTCGAGGCCGTCGGCACGCGCAAACGCCGCGCGTTGATGGCCGCCGCGGCGGAGTACCGCGCGCTTGCCGAATGGCGCGGCCCAATTTGCTTCGCGGTGGTCGGGGTGACGGTCAGATCGGATGGAGCCCTGGAAGCGGAGCTGGTCGAGGACCCGTTCGCCTGATCAGCGCCAGTGGCGCTCGAGCTCGGATGCGTAGACTCTGCCGATCGTTTCCGCGTTGCTCAGCAGCCAGTTGTCGAGCCGCTGCGTGCCCCGCGGTCTCTCGTGCGATACCAGGAGCTCTTGCATCAAGCCCTCGAGCTCAGGCTCGTTTAGCATCACGTCTTTCATCGCACGGCCGATCACTCGCGCGGCAAGGAGGGACATCCGCGGCGACAGGTACACAAACCTCGGATGCCGGCCGACGGCGATCGCGATGGATTCGACCATCTCACTGTAGTAGACGGTGTCGGGTCCGGCCGCGTCGACGATCACGTTGTCCGTCTGCTCTGCGGCCCACGTCGCAATCTCGGCCACGTCCTCGCCCGCGACCGGCTGCAGACGGTAATCACCGCGCCCGGGGACTCCGAATATCGGGAGCCTCCTCAACAGCCACGCGATGTTGTTGATCAGGATGTCGCCCTGGCCGAAGACCAAGGTGGGTCGGATGATCGCCCACGCGAGACCTGACTCGCGCACCGCTCTTTCGGTGCGCGCCTTGCCCGCGAAGTAGTCGAGGGGCGAATCCTCCGATGGGTTGCTGACCGAGACGTGCACGACCTTGCGCACGCCGGCGTCTCGCGCCGCCCCGAGGAGGATCCTCGTGTTGGCGACCGCCTCGCCGAAATGGACACGGCCGTGCTGGAAGCGGACCCAGTAGGTGTTGTAGAGGACGTCGGCGCCGCGCAGGCTCTCGACCAGCGCGTCGCGGTCCGTGAACTGCAACGGAGCGACTTCGGCTGTGATGTCTTCCGTGCCCGGACGCCTGGCGTGATTGGTCAGCGTCTTGATGCGGCGCTCCTGGGCCAAAAGACGCCGCGCGATGAAGCGGCCCGTGAAGCTGAACGCGCCGGTGACGACGTCGAACTTGGTTGGCTGGTCCTGCATCAAAACGGGAAGCGCGTCAGGTCGTACGCCGCCGATCCCGGTCGCACGTGCCCACTGATGACCACCCGCGGCCGGTGACGCACGGCCTCGGCGGGATGCACCTCAGGTCTCAGCCCGTTGAAGATCGGAAAGCGGAGCGTGCCGTCAGGAGACCACTCTGAATAGCGCACGCTGACCACCAGCTCGGGCTTCACCCAGTGCACGGGTCGCACCATGATCGGCGGTGGCTCGAGCGGCGAGGTCTCGGTGGACAGCTCGATCAGCCGGTCGCGTAACGCGCGGGTCGCATCCTCGTCGTAACCGCCGCCGACGGCGCCGCAAGGCAGCAATCGCCCGTCTTCGTGATAGCCGACGACCAGCGCGTCAAACGGCCTGTCACCCGTCCATCCGATCACGACGAAATCATCCGACTTCACGGCCTTGACCTTCAGCCAGAAGGGGCTGCGCTGACCGGGCACGTAGGGACTCTGCCTGTGCTTGGCGACCACGCCCTCGAGGCCACGCTCGAGGCAGGCCTCGAACAGCTCGACGCCATCCTCATCGATATGGGCGGGCACGAAGATGTGCCCTCCAGCCTCCACTGCCTTGGCCAGCCTGGCCCGTCGCCTGACCACGGGCTGGCGCAACAGCGGGCGGCCTTCGAGGTAGAGCGCATCGAAAGCGAGGTATGCGGTCGGGATCTGGTCCTTCATCCGCGCTCCGCCGGCGAGGCGCTGCCTGAGCCGCGGGTAGTCGGGACGGCCGTCGTTGTCGGTCGCGACGAGCTCGCCGTCGATGACGCTTCCGGGCGGAACGCGTTTCGCCGCGGCGGTCACCTCCGGCACATCGGCCGTGAGGTCGCGGAGCCCGCGATCCTGCAGCCTCACCTCACCGCTCTGGTCGCGAAACATGATGCAGCGCAGCCCGTCCCACTTGACCTCGAAGAGGTACTCGGAGGAGCTGAACGGAGCTTCGGCAGACGCGGCCTGCATGGGCCGGACCTCATCCGGAAAGCTCTCCAGCTCGATCTGGAGCTGGTCGGGGTCGTGCATCCGCCCCACATTAGGGGCACCGCGGCTACGAAGCTTTACGACGTCTCCGTGTCTCGGCCGCCGGCTTCTCCTTACCGGCGCGCTGCTTCTTGGCCTGCTCGACCGATTGGCGCAGGGCCTCCATGAGGTCCATCACCTTCGCCGGCTGTGGCGCCGCGGGGGCTTCGATGACCTCGCCTTCGATCTTGGCCTGCACGACCTTCATCACCGCCTCGCGGTAGTTGTCCTTGTAGCGGCTCGGGTCGAAGGTGTCGGCCAAGCTCTCGATCAGCGCCTTAGCCATCTCGAGCTCCTTCGGGTTGATCTTCACCTCATCTTCGAGGCCCTTGAGGCCCTCGGTCGAGCGGATCTCGTCCGGCCAGTGGAGCGTGTTCATGATCAGGCCCTTGCCGTTCGGGTGCAGCGCCGCCAGGTGCTCCTTGTCGCGCAGCGCGATCTTGGCGATCGCCATCCGACCGGTCGCCTCCAGGGCGCGACGAAGCAGGTGATACGGCTTCTTGCCCAGCTCCTCCGGCTCGACGTAGTAGGCGCTGTCGTAGTACAGGCCCGGCTCCACGTCGTCGACCGGGACGAACTCCTCGATGTCGATGGCGTGTGCGGTGGGCAGCGGCAGGTTGTCTAGATCCTTGTCGTCGATGATCACGTAGCGGTCCTTGCCGACCTCGTAGCCGCGCTGGATCTCGCTGTACTGCACCTCGTGGTCGCCCTCCGCGCACCAACGCTTGTACGAGATGGGGGAGTGGTGCTCCGGGCATAGCTGTCGGAACGAAACCTTGGCGCTCGACTCGGTGGCGTTGTACAGGCGGATCGGGATCGAGACCATCCCGAACGAGACCACGCCTTTCCACATCGATCTCGGCATGGCGACGCAGTGTACCTCCTAAGTCAGTCGTTGGCTACTTTTCGTAAGGTTCAGACGGGACGGTCTGTCCAGGCAACGTCTACGCGCCAACGTCCCGCCTCTGCATTGCAAGTATCGAGCTTCCGAGGCCCGCCAGGGCGAGCAGCAGCATCAAGGCCAGATTCCGGCCGTCGATTCCATTGAGGAGCGGCGTGCCGAAAAGCTTGAACGCCGACAAATCTTGGATCCAAACCGGCAGCCTGTAGATGGTCGCGAGCTCGGTGTCGAGGTAGCTGGCAAACGCAAAGGCGCCCAGCAGGGCCACCGCGGCGCGGGGGTTCCACGCCGCGAGGAGCGAGCCCGCGCCCGCGAAGACGAGCGCGAAGGGAACAAGCATCAAAGACGCAGCCGTGAGTCGCTGGGTGTTGAGATCGATGCCCTGCTGGTGCGACGCGTAGTAGAGGACGGCACCGCTGGCGGCAGCGATCAGAACGGCGCTCGCGGCCAGCACCGTCATGCGCTCGAGCACGATGGCGGCGCGCGATTGCGGCTGGCTCAGCAAGATCTCCAGCCGTCCATCCGTGTCTTCCGCCGACCAGCGCGCGACATACGTGATCGCGAGGGCGGCAAACAACAGCTGCGCGACGTTGAACCATGTGTAGCCGAGCACGGCCGGGTACAGCTGCTGATGGACGAAGATCGAGAGGTAGGGGAGCAGGGTCGGGATGGACAGCAGCACCTGGACGATGGTCCGCGTCAGCGCGACGAAGACCGCCGCCAGGACCGCCATGCCCGCGCACCACGCAAGCAGGCCGAGGCGGCGTTCGTACAGGCCGCGCACGACCGCCACCTTCCACCACGGGGCCGTGGAAGCGTCATGGCGCAGCCGGTGAGGAATCCGCGGACCGCTGACCAGTGGCGCACCGAGGTCGCGGCGCATGAAAGCAGCTGCGGCCGCCCCGGCCGCGACGACACCGATGCCGATCAAGACGAGAAATGCGCGCCCATCGAAGTTTCCGCCGGGCGGGAGCGGCTGGCTCAGGTCGTAGTAGCGAAACGGCGAAAGCCACCGCCACGTCGTGAGCGATGCCATCGCGCGGCTAAGGCTGTTGTCGATGAACAACGCCAGCAGGAGCGCACCGGCAACGGCTGTCGACGCGGATGGTCCCGCCACCTGGGCGGCGAGGAGCGACAGCGCGTAACAAGCGAGACCAATCGCGGCGAGGAGGAGCGACGCTTCGATCACACGCTGCGCTTCGACGGTCTCATGGCCCAACGCGACTCCGAACACGAAGCCCGCTCCCGCGGCAGCGGACGCGACCGTGATGGCGATCGCGAATCCCGCCACACGCGATGCGATGAGCGCGACCCGCGATGTGCCGGTCGCGAGAGCCGCCTCAACCGTGCCACGCTCCTCGTCGCCGCGGACAAAACCGGTTGCGGACGCGAGCGCCCACACCGCGAACAGGATCGCGAGCGGATGGAAGCCGCGAAATTCGACGTATCCGCCGACGGTGTCCGGCCGGATTGGCGGAGGGAAGAGGGCCACGAACTGAGCGGCGAGTGTGGCCATCGACGCACCGAACGCGGCGCGCGCCCCAGGAGTGCTGCCGGCGATCTGATAGAAACCGGTCGTCTGAACGAACGTCAGCACAAAGGCGGCGAGCGAAAAGCCCACGATGCCCCACCGACCAAGCCGCAGCGTGAGGACGACGCCGGTCACGCGGGCAGAGCTTTAGGTCTGGGTTCGCCGAAGAAGCTCAGGAAAAACTCCTCGAGGCTTGGCTCGGTGCTGACGAGGTCCGTGACCTCTGAGTCGGATATCGCGTCGAGCAGCCCGTCGAAGGATCCACGGATGGTGCACGTCACACGGCTCCCCTCCACCTGCAGGCTTTCAACCCCAGGCGCGGAGCGCAGTCGTGCTTCCGGTACCTCCGCGTCCGGCGCGAACTCGACCTCCACGCGATGCACGCGGATGCGACGCAGCTCATCGAGCTGGGCAACCCTGACGAGCCGGCCGGAGCGCAGGATGCCGACGCGGTCGCAGACGTGCTCGACCTCCGAGAGGATGTGCGAGGAAAGAAACACCGTCGCCCCGTCGTCGCGGGCCTCGCGCAGCATCGCGTAGAACTCCTGCTGGTTCAGCGGATCGAGACCGCTGGTCGGCTCGTCGAGGACCAGCAGCTCGGGCCGGTGCATGAACGCAAGCAGGATCGCCAGCTTTTGCTTGTTGCCACTCGAGTACTCGCGAAATCTGCGGTTGAGGTCGAGGTCGAGCCTCTCCGCGATGGCGCGCACGTGCCGGCGATCGACGCCGCCGCGCATCCCGCCCAGGTAGGCGACGATCTCGCTGCCGCGCAGGCTGCCGAACTGCGGCACATCTCCCGGCAGGTATCCGACCTTGCGTTTGACCTCGACGGAGTCGCGCACGCAGTCGAGCCCAAACACATGCGCCGAGCCGGTCGTGGGCCGGATCATGCCCATCAGGAGGCGGATCGTTGTGGTCTTGCCCGACCCGTTTGGGCCGAGGTAGCCGAAAACCTCCTGCGGCGACACCTGGAGGTCGAGTTCGAAGAGGCCCCGTGCCGCGCCATAGTCCTTGGTGAGTTTCGAAGTCCTGATCGCTACGAGGGCCATTTCGACGAGCATATAAGGCGCAGTGCAGCTGGGCGACCTGGAGCTCCACCTTCTGGTGACCGATCACTGGAAGGCGGACGGGGGCCTCATGTTCGGCGTGGTGCCGAAGATCATGTGGGAGAAGAAGAAGCCGCCCGACGGCAACAACATGATCGACTGCGCGTGCGTCTGCCTCATCGCGCGGAAGAACGGCCGCGTGATCATCTGCGAAACAGGCATCGGCAGCAAGCTGAGCGAAAAACGCGCCCTTCAGGTGGCGCTGCGGGAGCCGGAGGGCATGCTGCACGCGCTGCGGCGCCTCGGCATCCGGCCGGAGGAGGTCGACGCGGTCGTCACGACCCACCTGCACTGGGACCATGCCGGCGGATTGACGCGGCGAGACGAATACGGGGAGCTCGAGCTCACCTTCAAGAACGCGCGTCATTTCATCCAGCGCAGCGAGTGGGACTTCGCGCTGCGGCCCGACGTGCGCAGCAAGCCGAGCTACATCACCGACGATTTCACGCCGCTCGCGGACGGCAACGACCTGGTGGAATTTCTCGACGGCGACGCCGAGGTTCTTCCGGGTGTGCAGATCCGGCACGTCGGCGGGCACACGCCGGGCAGCCAGGTGCTCATCCTGCGCTCGGGCGAGCTGGCATGCGCGGTGACCGGCGACCTCGTCTGCCAGACGCCGCACCTGCGCGTGCCGTGGAACATGGCCGCGGACATCGAGCCGCTGCGCGTCTTCGAGCAGAAGGCCCGCTTGCTGGATGAGGCGGAGAAGCATCGCTGGCTCGTGGTCCTGAGCCATGAGACCGACCAACCGGCCGGATATCTCGAAGATGGCGGCCGCTGGCGTCCGGAACCGCGTCTCGCGTGAGCTTCACCACCGGCGACGGACGGAAGCTGACCTATCGCAAGCTTGGTCATGGGCCTGTGCTCGTTTGCCATCCGGGTGGTCCGGGGTTTTCGGCGGACTACTTCGGAGACCTGGCGGCGCTTTGGGAGCAGTTCACCTTGATCATGCTCAATCCCCGCGGCACCGGCGCATCGGACCGGCCTCGCGATCCTCGCGCGTACCAGATCGACGACTATGTCGACGACGTCGAGGAGCTGCGCCGCCACCTGGGCCTGGAGCGAATGCTCCTGCTCGGGCACTCGCACGGCGGCGTGGTCGCTCAGGCGTACGCCGCGAAGCATCCCGAGCACGTGCACCGCCTGGTGCTCGCGTCCACGCTGCCTCGGTTCGGCCCGAAGCAAGAGGCCGCGATGCAGAGGGGTATCGACAAGCGCTCCAACCAACCCTGGGCCTCGGACGCGATCGCCGCGCTCGAAGACGAGCAGGCCGGCCGCTTCAACTCGGACCAGGAGCTGAGCGATCTGGTCTTCCGGGAGCTGCCGCTTTACTTCGCCCATTTCGGGACGGCCGAGGCGGGTTATCTCGATACGCTGAAAACCGAGCCGGTCAACGCGGACACGCTGAAGCTGTTCAACAACGAGATCTTCAACACGTTCGACCTGCGCCCAAGTCTGCCCTCCATCACGTCTCCGACGCTTGTCATCACCGGTGATGAAGACTTCATCTGCGGACCGATCTGCTCGGAAGAGATCTGCGCGGGCGTGCATGGCGCGCGGCAGGTGATCATCGGCGACGCGGGCCACATGACGTTCGTCGAGCAGCCGCAGGCGTTCCACGACGAGGTCGCCGAATTTCTCGAGGCTTCGTCTTAACAACCGGGGCTGATTTCTCAACCGCTCATCGGTAGCGTCGTCCTTGTGCTCGGAAGCGTCGACTCATGCGTGCTCGCCGGCCTTGACGTGCGCCGCGTCCACGTCGAGGCAGACATCGCCCGTGGCGGCGACGGCAAGTTCTCCCTGGTCGGCCTGGCCGCGACGACCGTGAAGGAGGCACGCGAACGCGTCCGCTCCGCGATCCGCAACAGCGGCCTGGAATTCCCCAACACGCGTCTCACCGTCAATCTCGCGCCGGCCGAGTTGCGCAAGCAAGGCACGGGTCTCGACCTTCCGATCGCCATCGCGATCGCCCTGGCGCGCGCGCACAAGGCGCCTCCGCCTGGCACCGCGTTCCTCGGTGAGCTCGCCCTCGATGGGTCGGTGCGCCATGTCCACGGGGTGCTGGTCGCCGCGCGTGGCCTGCGCGGGCTCGGCTACCAGCGCATCTTCGTCCCGGCGGAAGACTCCGCCGAGGCCGCCCTGGTCGACGGCCTCGAGGTGATCCCGTGTGCCTCGCTCCTCGCGGTCGTCAATCACTTGCTGGGGACCGAGCTGATCTCCGCGGCGCAACCCGGCGCCGACGTGCATGCGTCTGTTGAGCCAACTGAACACGACCTGTCCGAGGTGCACGGTCAGGAAGAGGCCAAGCGCGCCCTGGAGGTTGCAGCGGCGGGCGGCCACCACCTGCTGCTGAGCGGTCCGCCGGGCGCGGGCAAGACCATGCTCGCGCGCTGCCTGCCTGGAATCCTGCCCCCGCTCGAGCTGTGGGAAGCGCTCGAGGTCGCCCAGGTGCGAAGTCTGCTCGGCGAGCTGCCCCGTGACCGCCCGCTGGACTGGGCGCGCCCGTTTCGCGCCCCGCACCACAGCGTCTCGTCGGCCGGGCTCATCGGCGGCGGCGGCGGTCTCGCGCTGCCGGGCGAGATCTCGAGGGCGCATCAAGGCGTCCTGTTTCTCGACGAGATGGCCGAGTTCCAGTCGCCCGTGCTCCAGGCCCTGCGTCAGCCCATCGAGTCGGGGCGGGTCACCATCACGCGGTCCGGTGGATCCGTGGCCTATCCGGCGCGGTTCACCCTGGTGGCTGCGACCAACCCGTGTCCTTGCGGTTGGGCAGCCGATGCGGTTCGAGCCTGCCGCTGCACGAGAGCGGCGATCGACACGTACCAGCGGCGGCTCTCCGGCCCGCTCCTCGACCGGATCGACCTCCAGGTGGCCGTGCGGCGCGTGCCCCTGGAGACCCTCGCCTCGGAGCCCTGCGGTGAAACGTCATGGAGCGTGCGCGAGCGTGTGGTCCGCGCGAGGCACCGGCAGCTCTTGCGCCAGGGAACGCTCAACGCGCAGCTCAAGCCCTCACGCCTGCGACAGCTGGCCGGCCTGACGCCGCCGTCGCGGCACACGCTGGAGCGCTGGTCGACGCAGCGCGGCATGACCGCTCGCGGATTTCACCGGGCCTGGAGGGTGGCCCGCACCGCCGCCGATATCGACGGGGCGGAGCAGATCGAGGAGCACCACGTGCTCGAGGCGCTCGGCTTCCGGCTGCAGGATGTCGCCGCCTGAGCCGCCGCTGCGCGCGCGGGGGCGGTGGCCGCCACCCGAAGGGCCTCGCGTGGCGATCGTCGGCTCGCGCAGACCATCGCCGTACGGCGAGGCCGTCGCGGAACAGCTCGGGCTGGAGCTGGGTCGCGCGGGGGTTGTCGTCGTGAGCGGCCTGGCGCTGGGCATCGACGCCGCGGCGCATCGCGGCGCGCTCAACGCCGGTGGGGTGACCGTGGCGGTGATGGGTACCGGTGTCGATGTCATCTACCCGTCGGCGCACAGCGTGCTGGCCGACGCGATCCTCGCCGGTGGCGGCGCCCTGGTGAGCCAGTTCCCCGACGGCACGGCGCCGCGGCGGCACAACTTCCCCGCGCGCAACTTCACGATGGCAGCGCTGTCCGACGTCGTGATCGTCGTCGAAGCAGCGGAAGGGTCGGGCGCCTTGATCACGGCCGAGGCCGCGCTCGACCTACATAAAGAGGTAATGGCGGTGCCCGGAAGCGTGTTCTCGCCTCTGTCGGTGGGCACCCACAGCCTGCTCCGGGATGGGGCGGGACTGGTCCAGAACGCACGCGATGTGCTGGCCGCGCTCAAGGTTGGCGGCGAGGTCCTGGACGACCCGCTGCCCACCCCGAAGAGCCTCGGTTTTGGGCTCCGCCGGGAGCGGGACGGCATCCTTTCCCACCTCTCGGACGTTCTGGCTCTGGACGCCTCCGAGATTGCCCGGAAGCTTCAGCTTCCGATCGCCGAGGTGCTCGGCCGATTGACCGCCCTGGAGCTCGATGGCGCGGTTAGACGGCATCAAGGTGGGTATGTAAGGGCGTTGCGCCGTGGCAAAGAACGGGCGTAGGATGCCCGCCTCAGACCCCGGCTTGGGAACAAGAGGCCGGGTTTTGGGAATAAAGAGAAGCTGTGCCAGAAGGATTGATCATCGTCGAGTCGCCTGCCAAGGCCAGGACTCTGAAGCGGTTTTTGGGTGACCGTTTCGATGTCCGGGCCTCCATGGGCCACGTCCGCGACCTGCCTGAAAAGGAGATGGGCGTGGAGGTGGACGACGGCTTCAAGCCTCATTACGAGGTCGTGGAGAGCCGGCGCAAAACGATCAACGAGCTGAAATCCGCCGCCAAGGGCGAGCGCGAGGTCATCCTCGCGTCCGACCCCGACCGCGAAGGCGAGGCCATCGCGTGGCACCTCGCCGAGGTCCTGAAGCTGCGCGATCCCAAGCGCATCGAGTTCCACGAGATCACGTCGGACGCCGTCCGCCGCGCGCTGGAAACACCGCGCGACATCGATATGCGCCTCGTCAACGCCCAGCAGGCTCGGCGTGTGGTCGACCGCCTGGTCGGTTTCCGCCTGAGCCCCTTCCTGTGGGCCAAGGTCCAGAAGGGGATCGGCGCCGGACGCGTCTCCTCGGTCGCGCTGCGTCTGGTCGTGGACCGCGAGGAGGAGATCCGCAAGTTCGTCCCCGTCGAGTCATGGACGATCGACGCGGAGCTGTCCCAGAAGGGAGCCGAGAACCGCTTCCTCGCGCGCCTCAACCGTCCGCAGGGAGCGACGCCCGGAGAGGCCGACACGAAGTTCGAGGTCCGCAACGAGGCCGAGGCACAGGAGATCGTCCGCAAGCTGGAAGGCGCGAGCTATCGCGTCATCGGCGTGGAGCAGAAGCGCCGGACCAAGAGCTCGAATCCCCCATACATAACGTCGACCCTGCAGCAGGACGCGTCGAGCAGGCTGCGCATGCGGCCGTTTGCGGCGATGCGGGTTGCCCAGCAGCTGTACGAAGGCGTCGAGCTCGGCGCCGAGGGCCCGACAGGTCTCATCACCTACATGCGCACAGACTCGACCCGGATCTCCGCCGACGCCGACGTAAAAGTGAAGGGCTGGATCCAGCAGCAGCACGGGGAGAAGTACCTTGGTGCGTCGCGCGCCGCCAAGGCGACGCCGGGCGCGCAGGACGCCCACGAGGCGATCCGGCCGACCGACGTCAACCGGACGCCGGATTCCATCCGCGGGCACCTCAGCCCCGACCAGTACAAGCTGTACGACCTCATCTGGCGGCGCTTTGTCGCGAGCCGGATGGCGCCGGCCGTGTACGACCAGACGCAGGTCGAGATCGAGGGCGGAGGCTACGTCTTCCGCGCCAACGGCTCGGTCCTGACGTTCGACGGTTTCTACAAGGTGTGGGGACGGGACGAGAACGGCGAAAACGAGCTGCCTGCGCTGACGCAGGGCGAGGACCTGGACTACCACGGTCTCAAGCCCGAGCAGCACTTCACCCAGCCGCCTCCGCGCTACACGGAAGCGACGCTGATCAAAGAGCTCGAGCAGCGCGGCATCGGCCGTCCGTCGACCTACGCCCCGATCGTGCAGACGATCACCAAGGCGCACGGATACGTCGAGATCAAGGACCGCAGGCTTTACCCGACGCGGGTCGGCGAGGCGGTGAACTCATTGATGGTCGACCACTTCAAGACCATCTCGGACGACGACTACACGTCGAAGCTCGAGAAGCGATTGGACGACGTCGAGAGCGGCAGCCAGGAGTGGGTGCCGGTCGTGAAGGACTTCTATGGGCCGCTGCAGCGGATGCTCAGCGCCGCCGAGGAGGCCACACCTGCGGACACCGATGAGGTCTGCCCGCTGTGCAACGAGGGTCACCTTGTCCGGAAGGCGAGCCGCTTCGGACCTTTCATGGGCTGCTCGCGCTATCCAAAGTGCAAGTTCCGCCGGGCGCTGACGCCCGAGGGCGAGGCTCAGCAGCCGAAGCTTCTGGAGGAGCCGTGCCCCAATTGCGGCCGGCCGCTCCAGCTGCGCACGGGCCGGTACGGCGAGTTCATCGGATGCTCCGGCTACCCCGACTGCAAATACATCAAGCGCGACCCCGCCCAGACGGAAAGCAAGCCGACGGGCGAGAAGTGCCCGCAGTGCGGGGAAGGTGACCTGGTCGAGCGGACCGGTCGCTACGGGCCGTTCGTCGCCTGCTCGCGCTATCCGGACTGCAACTACCGCGCGAACATGGGCAAGGACGGCAAGCCCCGCCAGGGTCCCAAGGTGCTGGACGAGCCCTGCCCGATCTGCGGCAAGCCGCTGGTCGAGCGGCGGGGCAGGTTCGGCCTCTTCAAGTCCTGCTCGGACTACCCCAAGTGTCCGGGTCCGAAGGGCGTCGCCGGGCGCGCGCAGGGCGCATCACCAAACAAGAAGGCTGAGAAGGCCGTCGAGGCTTAGGCTATCCCTGTCTGGGTATACTCCCAGAGCCAGTCCTAACCGACTGAGTTAGCACGCCCGGGGCATTGCACCTGTCCTCCTCTAGGAGGCCGGCACCGGGCGGAAGTAGAACAGGGAGGCAACGTAAGAACGTGGCTCAAGTGACCTTGAAGCAGCTGCTGGAGGCGGGCGTCCATTTCGGACATCAGACCAGCCGCTGGAATCCGAAGATGAAGACCTACATCTTCACCGCCCGCAACGGGATCCACATCATCGACCTGCAGAAGACCGTGAGACTTCTCGACGACGCGTGGGATTTCACGCGCAACGTCGCGGCAAGCGGCCGTCCGGTGCTCTTCGTCGGAACCAAGAAGCAGGCCCAGGAGACGATCCAGACCGAGGCCGCACGCTGCGGAATGTACTTCGTCAACCGGCGGTGGATGGGCGGCATGCTGACCAACTTCAGCACGGTCAAGAAGAGGATCGAGCGGCTCCAGGAGCTGCGCAAGATGCAGCAGGAAGGCCAGTTCGAGCAGATGGCCAAGAAGGAGGCCAAGCGCCTCCAGGACGAGCTCGACCGGCTGATGTTCCACTTCGACGGTATCGCGGACATGAAGCGGCTGCCCGGCGCGCTCTACGTCGTCGACCCGCGCAAGGAGCACATCGCCGTCACCGAGGCGAACCGTCTGAAGATCCCTGTGGTCGCCATCACGGACAGCAACTGCGACCCCGACCTCATCACCTACGTGATCCCAGGCAATGACGACGCGATCCGCGCCGTCAAGCTGCTGACCGGGAAGATCGCCGATGCGTGTCAGGAAGGACGCCAGGAGGCCGCGGCCCGTGGCGAGATCCTGCCTGAGGTCGAAGAGCGCGAATTCCTCGAGACGCCTCGCTACGAGGAGATCGAGGAGTACCTCGAAGACGAGGAGGACTACCTGCCGACCGTTTCGGAAGAGGAGTTCATCGGGCGCGGCGTCAACGACGAGGAGGCTCGTTGATGGCGGTCAGCATGGATCTGGTCAAGAAGCTGCGCGAACTTTCGGGTGCGGGCTTCAGCGACTGCAAGCAGGCGCTGGAGGAGGCGGGCGGCGACGTCGACAAGGCCTACACGATCCTGCGTGAGAAGGGAATCGCGAAAGCCAGCAAGCGGGCAGGGCGGGCCACCGGCCAGGGCGTGGTCGAGGCGTACCTTCACAGCCCTTCGCCGGACTTTCCGCCTCAGGTGGGCGTGCTGATCGAGGTCAACTGCGAGACCGACTTCGTCGCCAAGGGCCCAGACTTCCGCAAGCTGGCGAAGGAGCTGGCGCTTCAAGTCGCGGCCCTGGAGCCGCGATGGGTAACACGCGAGGACGTGCCCGACGAGGTTCTCGTCAAAGAGAGGGAAGTCTTTGAGGCGAAGGCGCTGCAAGATGGCAAGCCCGAGCAGGTGGTCCCGCGCATCGTCGAGGGCCAGGTCGAGGACTTCCTCAAGCACAACTGCTTGATGGAGCAGGACTACTTCCGCGAGCCGGGCCGGACGGTGCAGGAGCTGGTCGCGGAGTCCATCTCGAAGCTGCAGGAGAACATCACGGTCCGGCGCTTCGCTCGATTTAACATCAGAGAGTCCTGATCCAGAACGGCACGGTGGGAGACCGATCACCGAAGTACAACCGCGTGCTGCTCAAGCTGAGCGGTGAAGCGCTTGGCGGCAGCCGCGACTACGGCATCGACCTCGAAGTTGTCGAGACCATCGCGGCTCAGGTCAAGCGAGTGCACCAGATGGGCGTGCAGGTCGCTGTCGTCGTCGGGGGAGGGAACATCTTCCGGGGCCTGGCCGCGACCGAGCGTGGATTCGACCGGGCGACCGGCGACTACATGGGCATGCTCGCAACGGTGATCAACGCCCTGGCGCTGCAGGATGCGCTCGAGCGGACCGGCATCCCGGCGCGCACGATGACCGCGATCCAGATGCCCCAGGTTGCAGAGCCCTACATCCGCCGCCGCGCCGTGCGCCATCTGGAAAAGGGCCGGGTGGTCATCCTCGCCGCCGGAACGGGCAACCCGTATTTCACAACCGACACGACCGCAGCCCTGCGCGCGGTCGAGATCGAGGCCGACGTGATCCTCAAGGCGACCAAGGTGGACGGCGTCTACACCGCGGATCCCAAACGCGACCCGACGGCCACGAAGTTCGCGCGCCTTGGCTACCTCGAGGTCCTCAACCGCGGCATCGAGGTGATGGACAACACCGCGCTCACGCTGTGCATGGATAACGACGTGCCGATTGTGGTGTTCAACCTGCTGACGCAGGGCAACATCGAACGCGTGGTCCTCGGTGAGGAGATAGGCACCCTGGTCGGTGCGGCGACTTGATCGACCCGGTGCTTCGTGAGGCTGAGACGAAGATGGCGAAGTCCGTCGAGCACTTTGCGAACGAGCTGGCGCACATCCGCACGGGTCGTGCGAACCCGGCCCTGATCGACAAGGTCATGGTTCCGTACTACGGCACCCCGACGCCGCTCAACCAGCTCGCGCAGATCAGCTCACCCGAGCCGCGACTGCTTGTGGTCCAGGTCTATGACAAGAGTCAGATGGGCGCGATCGAGAAGGCCCTACGGACGAGTGACCAGGGCCTCAACCCGGCCAACGACGGCCAGGTCATCCGCGTGCCCATCCCGCCCCTGACAGAGGAGCGCCGCAAGGAGTACGTGAAGCTCGTGCGTCAGAAGGCCGAGGAGGCGCGTGTCGCGATCCGCAACGTGCGCCGCGACGAGCTGCACCGCATCGATCGCATGCAGAAGCAGGGCGAGGTTGCCGAGGACGAGTCGAAGCGAGCCGCAGGCCGCCTCCAGAAGATCACCGAGTCCCAGATCGAGAATGTCGACGCGCTCGCGGGTCGCAAAGAAACCGAAGTAATGGAGATCTAGGGGCCCTCACCCCCCGGATAGTCCGGACTCTCAAACTTGTACCAGGAGTCCGATCCCAGATAGTCCGGACTATCCGGGTTCGCCGCCTCGGGGACGTCCCGGTACGCTTTCCCCACAATTGAGCTCCCAGATCCCCCGCCACATCGGGATCATCATGGACGGCAACGGGCGCTGGGCCCGACGCCAGGGCCGGCCCGCCAGCTTCGGCCACCGGGCAGGCGTCCGGGCGATCAAAGTCGTGCTCCAGGCGTGCGAGGACCTGGGCGTGCACGTGCTTTCGATCTATGCCTTCTCCACTGAGAACTGGGCCCGGCCGCGGGCCGAGGTTCGCGCCCTGATGCGCCTCTTCCACGAGACGATGCAGCGCGAGATCGACGAGATGCACCGGCGCGGCGTCCGCATCGTGGTCAGCGGGCGGCGTGAGGAGCTCTCGCCGCGCATGCGCGAGCGCATTGATGAGGCGATGTCACGCACCGCCAACAACACGAACGGGGTGCTGAACGTCTGCCTGAACTATGGCGGTCGGGCGGAGATCGTAGACGCCGCACGCAAGCTGATCGCCGACGGAGTACCCGCGCGCCAGGTGGACGAGAATGCCATCTCATCCCGCATGTACTTTCCGGACCTGCCCGACCCCGACCTGATCATTCGCACCGCCGGAGAACGGCGGGTCAGCAACTTCCTGCTGTGGCAGGGGGCCTACTCGGAGATGCTCGTCACCGACACCCTGTGGCCGGATTTCGGCGCCGACGACCTGAAGGCGGCGCTCGCCGACTACGGGTCGCGGGTCAGACGTTTTGGAGCGCGGCCCGTGGATGAGATTGCGGTAGGTTGACGACCAATAATCCCCCGCTCGCCGGAGGCTGGAAGCCCAGCCAGCTGATGGTCCGGATCTTGAGCGGGTTCGTCATGCTCGGCGCCGTCATCGGGCTCGTGTTCCTGGGGATCTGGGGCGTCTACCTGCTCGTCCTGATCCTCGGCGGGCTGGCCTTGTGGGAGTTCAACGGGCTTTCCGAAGGCATGGGCTCCCGAGCGCCGGCCTGGCTGCTCTACCCGCTCGGCCTGTTCTTCGCCTTCAGCGGCACGGTTTTGAAACAGGTCGATGTCACGCTGGTCCTCGCGCTCACCCTGGTCGGCGGGCTCGGGGCGTTCCTCTTTGTCCCCGGCCGGCGCCAGGGCCTCAGCCGCTGGGCGATGGGCCTGGCCGGGGCGCTGTATGTCGGCATGCCGTTCAACTACTACCTGCTCCTCTACACGTCCAAGCCCAACGGCCTGGTCTGGACGCTCTTCACGATCTTCGCGGTGGTCGCGAGTGACGCCGCTGCCCTCCTGATCGGGAGCCGCATCGGCCGTCACCCGTTCTTCGCGAGCATCAGCCCGAAGAAGACCCTGGAGGGCGCGATCGCGGGCGTGGCTGGATCGGTGCTCGTGATGCTGATCGGGGTCTCGGCCGTGCTCGGGATCAACCCGTTCCACGCCATCGCGCTGGGTGTGCTGGTCGGCGCGAGCGCCCAGGTGGGAGACCTTGTCGAGTCGCAGATGAAGCGACTCGCCGAGGTCAAGGACTCGTCCCATCTCATCCCAGGACACGGCGGCGTGCTGGATCGCATCGACTCGATCCTGTTCCCTCCGATTCTCGTCTACCTGTATGTCATGGTCTTTCACCTGCTCTGATGCGCCCCCTCAACATCGCCGTCCTCGGAGCCACGGGATCGATCGGCCGGCAAACGCTCGACGTGATCTACCGCAACCCCGGCCGGTTCAAGCTCTTCGGGCTGACCGAAGGCGTGCGCTCGACGAACAGGAAGGCCACCTACCTCGTGCATGGTCATGCGGGCGAGGCAGATTTCGATGCCCGGGTCGAAGCGATGATCGCGGATCCTCGATGCGACCTGGTGGTCGTCGCCATTCCCGGCGGCAGGGCACTGATGCCCACGCTGGCGGCGCTCCATGCCGGCAAGGAGGTCGCGCTGGCCACGAAAGAGGTTCTCGTCATGGCCGGCGCCCTGGTCATGAAGGCGGCCGGCGAGCGCGGCATTCGCCCGATCGACAGCGAGCACAGCGCCATCTGGCAGTGCCTTTGGGGGGAGGAGCGCGCGAACGTGCGGCGGCTGATCATCACGGCGAGCGGCGGTCCTTTCTGGGCCCACCCCGATCTCGACCTGGACCGCGTTACGGTCGAGCAGGCGCTGAACCACCCTCGATGGTCGATGGGCCCGAAGGTCACGATCGACTCCGCGACGCTGATGAACAAAGGCCTGGAGCTCATCGAGGCGCATCACCTCTTCGGCATCTCCCTCGACGCGATCTCGGTGTGCATCCATCCCCAGAGCGTCGTGCACTCGCTCGTCGAGTTCGTCGACGGCTCGCTCAAGGCCCAGCTGGGGCGTCCCGACATGCGCCTCCCGATCGGTGTCGCGCTGGCCTATCCGGACCGGCTGCCGGACGCCGTCCCGCCGACGACCCTGCAGGACCTCAGCGGGCTCGAGTTCCACGAGCTGGACGAGAGCCGGTTTCCCAGCGTCCGCCTGGCTCGCGAGGCGGCCGGCAAGGGCGGCGGACACCCGGCGGTCCTGAACGCGGCCAACGAGGAGGCGGTGAACGCGTTCGTGGCCCGCGATATCCCGTTCAGCGGCATCATCCGGGTGGTCGAGCGCGCTCTCAGCGCGTTCCCAGGCTGTGGCGGGACCCTCGATGAGATCCTCGAGGCCGACCGCTGGGCAAGGGCCTATATCAAGGAAAACTCGGTAGTCTGACAGCCACATGGACGCCCTCCTGGTAGTCGTCGCGATCGCGGGAATGTTCCTGCTGCTGATCGCACCCCACGAAGCCGGCCACTTTGCGCTGGCCAAGCTCTTCAAGGTGCGGGTGATCGAGTTCTCCGTCGGGGCCGGGGCCCGGATCTGGTCGACGACCCGCGGCGGCACGCTTTACGCCATTCGGGCGATCCCGGTGATCGGCTACGTCCGGATGGGCGGCATGGAGGCCGGCGACTTCGAGGACCCGAACGGTTTCCACCGCAAGGCGGCCTGGCAGCGGATCCTGGTCCTCGTGGCTGGCCCGGCGGCCAATTTCCTGGTCGCGATGGTCCTGTTCACCGGGCTTGGCCTTTCGCAGCTCAACGACGATCCGGGCAAGGTCGCCAGGGTCGTGCCACACTCGCCCGCGGCGGCGGCCGGATTCCAGGCCGGCGACAGGCTGCGCTCGGTCGAGGGTCAACCGATCACTGCCCCAGACCAGCTGAGGAAGATCGAAAACGCCGCGCCGAATGCCGCGATCGTCGTCAGCGGCGTGCACGCCAACGGCCAGGCGTTCACCCACATTGTCACGCCGCAGTGCGCGGGGCCGAATCAGTGCCAGGTCGGCCTGAGCGTGATGGGCATCGTGACGGCCAGGGATGCGGTCACCAGCGGGCTGGCCTTCCCCGTCGTGGCCGTGAGCAACATCGTGCAGGGCCTCAGTCAGTTGGTCACCGGCCAGATACCGGGCGGCCTCCTCGGGTCCAACGGCGTCACAGGGCCGATCGGGATCGCTTACGTCACGGAACAGTCGGTCTCGCTGGGCCTCGGCACCTACATCTTTTTCGTGGCGCTGCTGTCGGTCGCGCTCGGCTTCACCAACCTGCTGCCCTTGCTGGCCCTCGACGGGGGCCGGGTGGCGGTGGTGCTGATCGAAGTCCTGCGCCGCCGGCCGTTCGACCGCAACATGGAGCTCAACTTCCAGCGCATCGGCCTGGTGACCTTGCTGGGACTGGCTGCCCTCATCAGCTTCCTCGACATCCAGCGCATCATCACCGGCCAGTTCCCCGGCTTGCAGCCCTGATGCCGACGGTGATCCGCCGCAAGTCAATCCCGGTCAACGTTGGGGGCGTCGTCATCGGGGGAGCCGCGCCCATCGCCGTGCAGACGATGACCAAGACCGACACCCGCGACGTCAAGGCGACGCTGCGCCAGATCCACGAGCTGAAAGAGGCCGGTTGCGAGATCGTGCGCCCGGCGGTCCCCGACCGCGAGGCGGCTGAGGCGTTGAGGGACATCGTCAAGGCATCCCCTCTGCCCGTGATCGCCGACATCCACTACGACCACACGCTGGCGCTTATGGCCATCGAGGCCGGTGTGCACTGCCTTCGCCTGAACCCCGGCAACATCCCTGACCGCGAGAAGGTCGTGAAGGTCGTCAAAGCAGCCAAGGAGCGCCAGATACCGTTCCGCATCGGAGTCAACGCGGGATCGCTGCCGGAAGAGGTCCACAAGACCCTGCGTGAGCAGCACCACATCGACCGTGACGACCGCGAGCGCACGGCGGACCGCATGGTCGAAGTTGCGCTGGGCCACTGCAAGATCCTCGAGGAGCTCGACTACGGACCCGGCTACATCAAGGTCTCGCTGAAGGCCACCGACGTGTGGACGAACATCATGGCCAACCGCAAGTTCGCCGCGGCGCGTGCGTACCCGATCCACCTCGGCGTGACCGAGTCGGGTCCGGTCGAGGCCGGCAGCATCCGCAGCTCGGTTGGGCTCGGGATCCTCCTGAGCGAGGGAATCGGCGACACGATCCGCGTCTCGCTGGCCACGTCAGACCCGCGGGAGGAAGTTCGCGTCGCCCACGAGATCCTCAAGACCCTTGCCTTCCGCAACGAGAGCCCGACGTTGATCGCGTGTCCGACCTGCGGGCGCCTCGAGTACGACATGGTGCCCACGGTCAAGGCGGTGGAGGCTTACATCGCGAAGCTGAAGGTGCCGATCACGGTGGCGGTGATGGGTTGCGTCGTCAACGGGCCGGCCGAGGCGCGCCACGCGGACATCGGCGTGACGGGCGGCCGCGGCAAGGGAGTGATTTTCAAGAAAGGTAGCCTTTACAAAACCGTGCCCCAAGAGGAGCTCCTTCCAGTGCTGCTCGCCGAGATCGACGCGATCGCGGCCGAGCACGCGTTGCCGGCGTAGCTGCTTGCAGTGAAGCAAGAAATCGAAGAACAGCGGGATTTCGTGAAAGACGTCACCAAGATGTCCGACGACTTCGACCGCTGGTACACGGACGTCGTCCGCAAGGCCGAGCTGGCGGACTGGTCCGGCATCCGCGGCATGATGGTCGTCCGCCCGTACGGATGGGCGATGTGGGAGGCGATCATGCGCGCGTTTGACGACATGATCAAAGAGACCGGGCACGAGAACTGGGCCTTCCCGCTCCTGATCCCCCGCGAGTACTTGATGAAAGAGGCGGAGCATGTCGAGGGCTTCGCGCCCGAGGTTGCGTGGGTCACGCGCGCGGGCGGCGATATGGAGGAGCTCGAAGAGCCCCTTGCGGTGCGGCCCACGTCGGAGACGATCATCGGCCCGCTGATCAAGCGCTACATCCAGAGCCACCGCGACCTGCCCAAGCTCACCAACCAGTGGAACAGCGTCGTGCGCTGGGAGATGCGCTCGCGCCTGTTTCTGCGAAGCCGAGAGTTCTGGTGGCAGGAAGGCCACACGTTCCACGCGTCCGCGCAGGAAGCGATCGAGGAGGCTTCGATGATCCTCGGCAACTATCGGTCGATAGCTGAGGACTGGCTCGCCGTTCCCGTGCTGACCGGCAGGAAGTCACCCGCCGAGACTTTCCCGGGCGCGGTCCACACGCTCACGGTCGAGGGCCTCATGAAGGATGGGCTGGCGCTGCAGATGGGCACGTCGCATTACTTCGGTCAGAACTTCGCTCGGGCCTACGACATCTCGTTTTCGAACAAGGAGAACGAACGCGAGCTCTGCTACTCCACGTCATGGGGCATCAGCACCCGCCTGGTCGGCGCGCTCGTGATGGCGCACGGGGACGACTCGGGTCTCATCGTCCCACCGAAAGTGGCACCCATCCAGGTGATCGTCGTCCCGATCTATCGAGACGATGAGAGCCGCGCGAAAGTCGAACGGTTCGTCAACAGCTGGGCGCCCGAGCTGAAGGCCGCGGGTGTGCGCCATCGCGTCGACTGGCGCGACGAGCGCCCCGGAGACAAATACGCGCACTGGGAGCTGAAGGGCGTGCCGATCCGTCTCAACGTCGGGGGACGCGACGCCGACGCGGGTCAGGTCGAGATGGTGGACCGCCTCTCACGCGCGCGCGTCAGCGTTCCGATCTCCGGGATCGGAAAGCGTCTGAGCCACGAGCTCGATTCGTTTCAGACGAAGCTCTTCGACCGCGCGCAGCAGTTTCAGCGCGACAGCACTTTTGAGTTGCGCACGCTTGAAGAGGTGATCGCGCACTTCCGCGAGCGAGGAGGCCTCGTGTGGGCGGACTGGTGTGGCGACGGGGAAGAGGAAGCTCGCATCAAGGCCGAAACGGGCGGCGTGACGATTCGCACGATCGACGAGAGCGCGAAGCCTTCTGGGAAATGCTTCGTGTGCGGCAATCCGGCGAAGTACCGGGTGGCCCTGGCGAAGGCCTACTGATCCACCCCGGCACCCCGGCACCCCGGATAGTCCGGACTATCCGGGGATTCGTTCGGCCCTCATGTCGCTTCGTCCGGACTGACGGGGAACCTGGGCAGCACCGCGCGTGCCCGGCGCACCTGCGCGGCGACCGAACCAAGCGCGCGAAAGTCGGCCGATGTGAAACGAAGAAGGTGGTAGCCGGCGTTGACGAGGGCGTTCTGGCGCCGTAGGTCGGCAACCAGCCGATCCTTGTGGTTCTCCCCGTCGTACTCGATGACCAACCTGCGGTCTGGGTAGTAGAGATCGGCCCGCCCGATGAGGTTGCCGGCGGCGTCGCGAATGTCGGCCTGGACGCAGGGAGCTGGAAGTCGCGCTCTGATCAGCTCCATTCGCAGGCGCGTCTCCATCGGCGACTCGGATCGCGGATCTGCACGACAGCACGTCTCAGCCTCTTGATTCCTTTTGCCCCGGCGTGCGTTTGCACATGACCCGCGAGGTTCGACAGGTTGACCAGGCCTGCTCGGACGGCCATGTCGACCGCAACGACTGATTCGACCGGATCCCTGCGGCTCGCCAGGTCACAGACGGTCCGCATTGTGGAAGTCGTCCGGAACCCTCGCCGCACAATGACGTCTGACTCGCGGAGCTCGGCTCGTCTCAGTCGCACTCCAGCTCGAGCCCGAACCGGCACCTCACGTCCAATGGTCACCTCGATGGGATCGCACCAGGCCACCTCGAGGCCCAGAAGCCAGGCCGCTGTGGAACCCGAGAACGCGTAGCTGGCCGGCACTCGCTGCGCAATCGCCCTCAGCTGCAACAGCGCATCCTGCGGGAGGCCCGTCCAGGCGTATTGGCCGCGACTCAATCGCGTCCAGATCCTTGTCTGCAGATCGTCCCACCGCAAACCTACTCGCCTGGCATCGGCGACCGTGAATGGACCGCCGCGCAACGCCGGCCGAGATGAGGGCTTGACGGCCATTCCTTCGAGCATCGCGCCCTCGGCCCCCGGCGACAATCGAGCCTGTTAAGCCCTGGCCCACCATCGGATAGTCCGGACAAACCAACCAGGGCACAGCGGCAACCCCCGGATAGTCCGGACTATCCGGGAACTAGGCGGTGGGGTTCTCGAACGCCCCGATCTTCGGCGCGTCGGGATGCAGCGACTTCTGCGGCACCAACTTCAGCGCCCCGCCCTCGACCGCATCGAGCACCCCTTCGACGACGTCCGGATGGAAGTGCGTGCCCGATCCCGCCCGGACCTGCTCCACCGCATCCGCCAGCGGCATCCCCTTCCGATACGGCCGATCCGACGTCATCGCATCGATCGCGTCCGCCGCGCTGACGATCCACGCGAACAGCGGCAGCTCGTCACCCCTCTTCCGATCCGGATACCCCTTCCCATCGAACCGTTCGTGATGCGAGCGCACGATCACCAGCTCGTCGGTGAGCATGCGCAGCCCGCTCAGGATGTTGAACCCGACGACGGTATGACTCTTCATCTTCTCGAACTCTTCTTCGGTCAGCTTGCCCGCCTTCTGCAGCACCGCATCCGGCACCCCGATCTTGCCGATATCGTGCAGCCGCCCGCCCCTCTCCAACCGCACCCAGGCGCCCTGGTCTTGCGGCGAGTAGTGCATCTGGCGCGCGATCACAAGGGCGTACTTGGTGACGCGCTCGGAGTGGCCGGCCGTGTACGGATCGCGCGCGTCGACCGCGTTGGCGAGCGCCTCGAGGGAGGCGAGGATGACCTCTTCGCGGTCCTTGAACAGGCGCGCGTTGTCGATCGCGACGGCGGCCTGCGTGGCCAGCTCGGTCACCAGGTTGCGGTGGTCCGCCGTGAACGCATGGCCGACCTGATAGTTGGCGAGGAAGACAACGCCCAGCGGCTTGCCGCGCAGGGTGATCGGCACACAGAGCACCGCGCGAGGGTTCAGCGGGCTGTCTGCCTTCGACTCGTGCTCCATGGCCTCCATCACCGAGTCGCCTGTGTCCATCACGCGGCGGCAGATCTCGCCGCCAAGTCCGAGCGCGAGCTTCTCCGCCGTCTGGTGGTCCGTGCCGAACCCACCCTTCAGGACGAGTCCGCCGTCGTCCTCGAGGGCGAGGCACCCGATCTGGGCCGACGACGCCTTGGCCGCGCCGGCCAGCACCTGCTGCAGCACCTGGTTGAGGTCGAGCGTCGAGGTCGCGGCCTGCAGAGCCTCCTGCAGGTTGCGCAGCTCCCAGATGCTCCGCTCGTTCTTCTCGTACAGCTCCGCGTTGCGCACCGCGACCACGCCCTGGTTGCCCAGCGTGGCCAGAACGCGCTGGTCGTCCGCGGTCCACTCGCGCGGCTTGGTGTCGAAGACGGAAAGGGTGCCCCAGAGCCGCCCGTCCTCCAGCATCGGCGTGCAGATCGCCGCCTGTATCGCGTACGCCTGCAGGTCGGGAGGCGATTGGAGCTCGCTCTCGGCGTGGAAGTCCGCCACCGCAGTGGCGCGAAGGCTGAGCATCACCGCTCCGACGATGCCCTGTCCGTTCTGAAACTCCATGCCGTCAACCTCGTCCGGCAGGCCGACCGACATGATCACCGCCTGGCGTCCGCCGTCCGTGCTCCGCGTCAAAAGCCCGGCTGAGCCAACCGTCACCCGGACAGCCGTCTCGAGCGTCTTTTGCTCCAGCACGCGGGGCCCTTGCGTCACGGTCGTCAGGGCCTGAGACACCTCGCCCAACGCGTCCAGCGCGGTGTCGAGGCGCGACGCCTGCCCCGTCACGACCTGGAGGATGCGCGAGTTCTCCACGGCCACCCCGGCCATCGAGCCAAGCTCGTCAAGCGCGGCGATGTCGTGCTGCGTGAAGCTCGAAGTCCCGCGCCGGCCGAGGCAGAGCGCGCCTATGACGCCGGTCTTGCCTCGGATCGGTGTCAGCGCCTCGTTGACCGTCACCGCGTGGGTTTCAAGCCGGAGCCCGCTGAAGGTGCGCTGGTCCTCGGTCACGGCGTTGCGCAACACCGTCTCACCATTGCGGACCCTCAGAAGGGGCTCATCGACCGCCTCGTTTGGCTGGAAGAGAACGGCTTGTCCGGCGTCGTACCGGATGACTTCCTTGCCGCGCTCGAGCACCACGTCGAGCGCCTCCTGCATCGTCTTTCCCGATGCCTCCTTGACGAGCTCGTTCATCACCGAGTAGCGCGCCGACTCCTTCTGGGACAGCGCCACGGCATGCGCGCTCGCGAGCTGCGAGCCGGCCCGGATGGTCAGCGTGGTCGCGAGGCGCCGGTCGTCTTCGCTGAACCTGACCCGCCGGCTGCCCAGCAGGATGAAACCGCCGATGCGGTCGCCGATCGGCATGGGCACCGCCACCGCATCCACGATTCGGACGTCCTCGGGCAGGTGGTTGAAGAGGCCTTTCAGGGCGCCGTTGCCGGCCGCCGAAAACGTCGTGCCCGATTCGACGGCTGCGAGCAGCGGCCCGGCCCCATTCGCCTGGCGCGTCACGGCCAGGGGGTGCAGCCCCTCGAGGCCGACGCCAGGGGTCTGCGGCACGAACTGGTTCAGGTCCCCCGTGGCCAGGTAGCAGCACGCGACGTCCGCTCCGACCTGGCGGGCGATATTGGAGGTCAGGGCGGCCATATCGTCGGACGGCGCCGCGTCGACCTCGGAGGTCGCGGCCAGGAAGGCGCGGTTCTTCTGCTCCAGCTCGCGCGACTGGCGCTCGATGGTGTCGGTAAACCTTGCATACGCGATCCGGCCGGCCGCGCCGCCCGCGCCGAGCACGATCAGCCCCGCGAGCTGCAGCAGAAGGTCGCCCTGCCTAGGGTTGAACTGGGCGATGAGGAGCGTCAGCACCAGCGCCCCGGCGCCGGCCGGCACCGAGACCCGCCAGGTCCTGTACACCACGCCGCCGGCCAGGGCGATCAACCCGGCCAGGCAGGCCAGGGCCGTCGACCAGCCGACCCGCCCGCTGGCGTTGAGTGACGCGCCCACCAGGATGAGCGCCGCCGTGGCAGCCGAAAGGCCGATCCGGAGGCCCCAAACCGTGCGTGCTGAATTCATCTGGCGGCGAGTAAGTCTAGGTTTGTGTTCCGAAGGGGAAGCTAGATACCGAACTTAAACTTCATGCCAGGCACAAAGTGACGGTTTCAGAGCTCCTCAGGGTCGCCGACCACCTCGATCCCATCGGCCAGCAGATGGTCCGCCGGGCGTACGAGCGGGCGGCGACCGCCCACAACGGCCAGCGCCGGCTGTCAGGGGAGGACTACGTCAACCACCCGCTGGAGGTGGCCGCCATCCTCGCCGACCTGGAGCTCGATGCGGAGACTATCGCCGCCGCCCTGCTCCACGACACCGTGGAAGACACGAATCTGACCGCCGAAGAGGTCAAGCGGGAGTTTGGCCCTGAGGTGGCGCGCCTGGTGGAGGGTGTCACCAAGCTGGGCCGGATCTCCCTGCGCACTGACCAGCAGCAGCAGGCGGAGAACATCCGCAAGATGATGGTGGCGATGGCGGAAGACCTCCGGGTCGTCCTCATCAAGCTGGCCGACCGGCTCCACAACATGCGGACGCTGGAGCCGCTCACCGAGGCCAAGCGCCGCAAGATCTCGCACGAGACGCTCGACATCTACGCCCCGCTGGCTCACCGGCTCGGCATCGGCCAGATCAAGTGGGAGCTCGAAGACCTCGCCTTCCGCAACCTCGAGCCCGAGGCGTACGACGATGTCGTCAAACGGATCGCGCGGAAGCGCGACGAGCGCGAGGCGCTGGTCTCCGACCTGCGCGAGATCCTCGGCCGCGAGCTCGAGAAGGTGGGCATACAGGCCGATATCACCGGGCGGCCGAAACACATCTACTCGGTCTGGCAGAAGATGACCCGCGAGAGCAAGGACTTCTCCGAGATCTACGACCTGTCGGCGATTCGGGTCCAGGTCGAGTCGGTGCGCGATTGCTACGGCGTCCTGGGGGTCGTGCACTCCCTCTGGAAGCCGATGCCAGGCCGCTTCAAGGACTACATCGCGATGCCTAAGTCCAACGGCTACCAGTCCCTGCACACCACGGTCATCACTCATACCGGCGAGCCGATCGAGATCCAGATCCGCACACAGGAGATGCACCGTGTGGCCGAGTTCGGCGTGGCCGCGCACTGGACTTATAAGGAAGGCGGCAAGGACGCCAGCTTCGACCAGAAGCTGTCGTGGCTGCGCAGCCTGCTCGAGTGGCAGAACGAGGTGGGGGACGCCGAGTCGTTCCTCAACACGGTCAAGGTCGACCTGTTCCAGGACGAGGTCTACGTTTTTACGCCGCGAGGCGACGTGATCAACCTGCCGGCGGATTCCACCCCGGTCGACTTCGCTTATCGCATCCACACCGAGGTGGGCCACCGCTGCATCGGAGCCAAGGTGAACGGCCGGATGGTTCCCCTCGACTACGCGCTCCAGAACGGCGAGATCGTCGAGATCCTGACCTCGAAGGGACCGCATGGCCCGAGCCGCGACTGGCTGAACTTCGTCAAGAGCGCCTCGGCCAAGGAGCGCATCCGCAAGTGGTTCAAGAGCCAGCGCCGCGAGGAGAACGTCGCCAAGGGACACGACCTGCTCGACAAGGAGCTCCACCGGATGCACCGACTCAACCTCGACGACCTGGCCGAGCCAAAGCTGCTGGAGATCGCAAACCTGTCCAGGTACCCGACGGTGGATGACTTCCTGGCTGCGATCGGCTACGGCGACCTGTCGCCGCATTCGGTCGTCATGCGCATGGCCCTCAACGTGGAGACGCCGGGGAGCGACCTCCGCACGATTCCGCTGATCCCTCAGGTGCAGCCGACGCCCCGCGTCCTGGTGCGCGGAGAGAAAGGAATCCTCACCACGATCGCCACGTGCTGCCAGCCGGTGCCGGGCGACGCGATCGTCGGCTACACGACACGGGGCAAGGGTGTGACGGTCCATCGCGCGGATTGCATCAACGCGGTCAACGCGCAGGACTCGGCACGCGTGGTGCCGGTGGACTGGGAGTCGGACGCGACGCATCTCTACCCGGTCGCGATCAAGATCGAGGCATGGGACCGCCAGGGCCTGATGCGCGACATCGCCACCGTCGTCGCCGAGAACCACGTCAACATGTCGGCCCTCGAAGTGCACGTGTATGACGACAAGACGGCCGTCGTTTCGGCGACTGTCGAGATCGATTCGCTCGCGCAGCTCTCACGCCTGATGGAGAAGCTCGAAAGCGTGAAAGACGTGCACACCGTCGCCCGCGAAGCCTCCTAGAGCGTGACTGTTCGAGTAGAACCGACCGCCGACAGCCGCTTTGGCACTAATTCCTACCTGGTCGAGGACGAGGCCACGCATGACGCTGTCGTCATCGACTCCAACCTCGAGCCTGAGCTCGTCATCGACATCGCAAAACAGAGAGGCGCCAAAGTCAAGGCGATCCTCCTGACCCACACCGACATCGACCACATCGCGGGACTGCATGAGCTGCGCATGGCGTTCGGGCCCATCCCCATCGCGGTCCACGAGGCAGAGAAGGACGTGATCGAAAAGGGTAGGCCCCTGCGCAGAGAGTTCGGCCCGATCGCGACACGCCTGGACAACGTGACGTCTCTGGTCGAAGGCGAGCCTTACCGCGCCGGGTCGCTCGAGTTCGAGGTCCTGCACACCCCGGGCCACAGCCCCGGCGGCGTGACGCTGAAGATCGACGGCTACCTCTTCACGGGCGACGCCCTGTTCGCGGGGTCGATCGGCCGCTCCGACTTCGCCAACGCGGACGGCGCCGCGCTGCTCGAGGGAATCAGGTCGAAGCTGCTCTCACAGCCGGACGATGCGATCGTCTACAGCGGGCACGGGCAGGCCACGACGATCGGGCGCGAGCGCCGAATGAACCCGTTCCTTACCTGAGCGTCATTTGCTGCTCATCGTGAGCACGACGAGCAGAGCCGGTCCCAGCAGAACGAGCCACAGCGTGGGAAATACGCAGCCTACCGTCGGGAGGAGGATCTTCAGCGACGCGCGGGCTGCCTCGGTGCGGATCTTGAGCCTGCGTTTGACGCGCATCTGCGCGGCGTGCGCGGCGATGGTCCGCGAGATCGGCACCCCGGTGCGCTCCGCGTAGAGGATGCCCCGGATCAGCGAGGTGAAGTCGTCGATGCCGGTTGCCTCGGCCATCTCGACGAGTGCCGCGGCGCGGGGCCGGCCGAGCTGAATCTCGCGCAGCGCACGAGCCAGCAGCAGGGTGAGCGAATCGTCCTGGTGGCGCACGAGCTGCTCCAGGGCGCGGTCCAGGCCAAGCCCTGCCTCCATGCTGATCGCGACCACGTCTAGGGCATTCGGCAGCGTCGCCTCGAGCTCCGTACGGCGCTCGCGCACGACCTGGTCCAGCCAGATCACCGGGAGGTAGAAGCCGACCGCCACCCCGACCACGAGCGCGATGCCGGTGGCGAAAGGTGTGCCGATGAACATGCCGACTGCGGTTCCGATGGCTCCGAGCGCGGCTGCTGCGGCGATCCTCAACGTCTGAAGACCGGCGGGATCGAGGTTCATGGGGTTGCCGGCGAAGTCGAGCTGACGCCGGTAATGCGCCGCCTGTGCCTCGGGCGTCATCCGCATCATCTGGCGGTCCAACCAGCGCCGCATCGGCGCGGTGAGACGCTGGCCCAGCGGTTTCTCCATCTCCAGCGCGACGGCGCTCTGGCCGAGGCCGACCTCTTGGCGGGCGAGGCGCTCGCGGGCCATCGTCGCGGCGTCCGCGGCCCGCGACGCGATGATGCCGACGGTCAGCAGGTAAGCGCCGACAGCGGCCGCGACGCCGATGATAAGGATCGGCAGCGCGTTCATATGATCGCCGTCAGCCGGCGAATGATCAGGTTGCCGATGAACAGCAGGAAGCCGGCGAAGGCGAGCATGACCCAGCCCAGCGGGTTGACGAGCATGGGCCGGAAGTAATCCTGGACGACGAAGTAGAGCAGCACGGCTGCAACGATCGGGAGGAGCGTGATGATGAGCGAAGTCGCTCGTGACTGAGCGGTCGCGGCAAGGATCTCGGCTCTCATCTCCTCGCGCTGCCGCATCGTGTCGGTCAGCGTCACCAGGATCGCGGGCAGATCTCCACCAACCGAGCGCTGGATCGTGATGACCATAACCATCAACCGGAGGTCGTTGCTGCCGATTCTCTTGACCATGTTGTTCAGCGCGCTCTCGACCGACGCGCCCAGCTCGATCTCGCGGCGCGCGAGCGCGAACTCGTCTGACACGGGCGGGTTGGCGTTGTCGGTCACCGCCGTCAGCGACTGAGCGACCGACTGTCCCGCTTTCATGGAGTTGGCGATCAGCTCCATCGCCCGCGGCAGCCCGGCGTCGAACTGGCGCAGGCGATGCCCGCGGCGATTGCGCAGGTAGAGCCACGGGAGGAGGTAGCCGATCACCACCAGCACGAGGAACTCGGGACGGAGGCCGAAACGCAGCAGACCGACGATCCCGAGCAATACCCCGGTCACGACCTGGATGATCCGGAACTCGTAGGGGCGAAGCTCGATGTCAGCGCTGATCAGGTCACGCTGCAGGCTGCTGATTCTCTGCTCGGACGCGATCCACGCCGGAGTTCCGGTGGAGTCGAACCGCCGCCTCAGCTGCTCCCGGACGTCAGCCAGCGTTCGATACGAGGCGCGGACTTGAGCTTGCGGACCCACCGCCTGCTGCGAGCGCACCATCCCGTAGACGACGAGGCCGACGCCGATTGCGGCCGCGACGGCGACCAGGATGATTGGTGTGCCCACGATCTAGTGCGTGGTGAAGCCCCAGCGAGTATCGACGTCTTTCGGCCCGACGCCACTGGCCTTCGACACGTTGGGGCATTTGCTGTCGGGGCCGGTGGGCACGCTCTGGTAGTCGGTGTACGACTCGAGCTCGTACTTCATCGAGGCGTTGTTGAGAAGCCAGAACAGGTACTCGGAGTCGCATGCGGTCATGAGCACCGTGAGGCTGCTCGTGACGATTCCGGACGTGGTGGAGCTGCTGGCGGGTCCGACGCGCAGCACGTCCACGTCCCGAAACACCGTCAGCACGACCGCCCTCCCCGGGTTCTGGCCGAAGGACGACGTGTTGATCGTGGCAAGGATCGTGATCCGATCGCCGACCTGGACGTAGCCACCGACGCCGACCTGTTCGCTCGTCGGCACGGTGACCGCGATCCAACCTTTCGGGATCGGCAGGTACGCCACGTCGCTTGTGCTGAGCAGGTCACCTGACGGGGCGATGAGGTTGGCCGTGACCGGCATCCCCGCGGGGATGTCGACCCGTGAGCCCTTGCCGGCGACGTCCTTGACCGCCGCGAACGCCTGCGGAGGGGGCTGGCTGATGCTGCTTATGGTCAGGTCCGAGGCCTGGATCACCGTCCGCGCCTTGATGTCGTGGCTTGCCACGACGACCTTCGTCCCGGTCGTATTGCCCTGGATCAGGGGCAGGCTGGCGATCCCGGCGGCCGTCGCGAACGCGAGCACCGCCAGCACCGCGCCGATGACGATGTAGAGGCGCCCACGGCGGGGACGGGCCAGGACGGAGGTGGCTATGGACACTTAATTGGGCGCAAGCTTCACAAAATGGACGCCGAAGCGCAACTCATTCGACAAGAACGGCCTCCACAAGCGCCGTGTTGATGCCGTAGTCGCTGCCGACGGCCAGGCCGGCCCCGGCCGCCGCGGAGACCGAAAACGTGCCGCAAAAGACCGTCCCGTCGATCGCGCTGCTTCCGTTCACCGTGTACGTGCAGGTCGCCGGCCAGTAGACGGAGCCGAGCAGCCAGGCCTTGGCGGAGGTTCCGATGATCGCGATCTGTCCCGTGTTGCTCGCCGGTGCCCAGACGAGCAGGTTCCAGCACGCCCGGTTGCCCACAGGGCACCAGGTCGATCCCGGGCAGCTCGGATCTGAGCTCCCGCTGACGGGCGGAGGAGCGGCCGAACAAGGGGCGGCGAACCAGGTGTTGCCGCCCGCCGTGGCCGGGTCGGCGACCGCGCTGGGCGGGCAGGCTGAGATCGAGCAGGGGGTCGAGCCGAACTGGCAGGTGCCGCCACCGCAGGAGGCGCCGCCCCCCGCCGCGCACGTGCCTGTCGAAAAACCCGCCTGGTTGACGAACTCGAGGGTCACATCCCGGGCCAGCAGCTCGCCGCCGTTGAGGCAGACGCCCCCGCCGCCCGCAAAACCGGAACCGTTGAAGTAGTAGAAGCCGGGGTCGAGCACGGCGCCGCCTCCCGAACCGGCGGGCTTGAAGGTAGCGATCACGTTGGCCCACAGGGACCCCTGGCTGGTCGTCAGCGTCTCGCCCGCGACTCCGGCCGGGAGATCGAGGCGATACTCCGAGCTGTAGCCCTGGCCGACGTCCGTCACCAGCCCAGTCCAGCCGGCGCCTCGGGAAAATGTCTGACCGCCGGCGATCTTGAAGCCATCGCTGGTGATGACGAGCTCGCTCGACTGGGTCATGGCGCCGACGGTGGCGATGACCGTCGTCGTCGTCGCGACCGGTACGGCCAAGGTTCCGGACTGGTCCAGTGGGGCGGCTGTGGCGACTCCCAGCCACTCGGAGATCTGGGCGTTGCCGCCGATGGTGGCTGGGTTCATGGTGAACGTGGTGCTGTTGATCCCTCCGGGATTGTTGGGGTAGTACCAGATCTCGCTTCGGCCTTCGCCCACCTGGTTGGCTTCGGCCGCGGAGACCCACCCCGCAGGTGCGCTGAACTTGTTGGGTGTCGACGCCGCGCTCACGGTTGCCACGAGAAGGGTTCCCGCCTGGCTTGCGCCCGGCATGGTCGCGGTGATGAAGTGCGTCTGCGTAGCGCTTTCGGCCCCGATCTGCCGGTTGCTGATGCCGCTCCTCATGCTCGTCAGGTCGAGATACCCGTAACAGCTGGGCTTGAAGTGATAGAAGCCGCTGGCGTCCTTGCCCGCCGGGGACGGTCCCAGCCCCGTCCCGACCACGATTCCGCCCGCGGTGATGTTCGGGTAGCCGCCGCCCGCAGCGCACGCCGAACCGAGGGCGCCACCTCCGCTGTTGCGAAGCGTTCCGATCGCCGCCGCGTCAGTGTTCGGCTCGGGCGGCAGAGCGGTCGAGAGCGGGGGGACCGGCACGGCCCCCGTGCCGGCCGCGCACGGGTTGGCGTTGATGGCGGCATCGCCGGCGGAAAGGAACGCGCTGGTCCCACTCGCGCCGCACGTTGTCGCGTTGTGCCCGGACAGCTGGTAGCCGTCGGCGCAGACGGCGTTGCTCGACCCTGTGTTCGAGCCACCGACGCACAAGCCGCCGCCGCCGACCCAAGATTGTCCATTCGCGTAGACAGACACGTTGCCGAGGTCGGAGTAGCTGTTCGACGCCGCGTCGAGTCGGCCGTGCGCGTACACCGCGCAGGAGCCGCTCAGGGAGATGGCATTCGATGCGGCGATGCCGCCCGCAACGTTGAACTGACCGCCTGTGCACGACAGGGTCGTTGCCGAAACAGCCGCCGTCGACGCGTTGAGCTGCTGCGCGACCGCGCGCCGCGTCACGTTGGTGTTGGACGCGCCCATATAGGCGCCGAACGAGATCGGCAGCGAAACGGTGAGAGTGACCTCGACCTGCTGCTGATGCGCGCGGTAGGGGTAGTGGATCGTCTCGCTCAGCCCGCCGGCGAACGTATCGGTACCCGTGAAACCACCGGCGCATGTGCCGGCGCCGACGGTCAAGCTCCCGGTGCGCGTGCGCTGCGTGGCGAGGAAGTTGTCGGCCGCGGTGATGACGGCGGCCGCCTTCGCGTTGTCGCAGCTGACCCCGACCTTCATCGCCGCATCGAGCGCGGATTGGTCAGCGAGCTGCTGCAGCTGGTTGCGCTGCCACTCCACAGAGCCGGTCAGCAGGATCAAGGCCGCGGACCCCACGAGCGCCACGATCCAGACGGCGACGATCACCATCACCTGGCCCGACTGCCGAGTCGCGCGCATCAGTACTCGAGCCTTTCGACGGACTGCGAGTCGAACGTGATCACGCTCGGTATGCCGAGCAGCGTGTTCAGGACGGGTTTCCATTGGAGCTTCAGGTCGACGACTACCAGCTGGTGCCCCGACGTGCGCACCGCGGCGCCGTTGGCGCCCGAGCACGTGGGACAGCTCCAACGCGGGTTTGGGTTGCCGCCCCTCGCGTCGAGCTCGTACACGAACGCGTACACCGTGCTCGCGTTGATGGCGCCGGTCAGCGTGATCGTCCCGGGCAGCAGCGGGTTGGCGTTGGCGGCGTACGTGCCGTAAGAGGGAGGGCTCGAGATCGCGCTGGAGTCCTGGTACACGACCGACATCCCGAGCGCGTCCAGCTGGTGCGCGCCGTTGGTCAGGGGTCCGAGCGTGCAGGGTGTCGCCAGCGCGGTGCACGTCGGGGGCAGCGTGTTCGAACCGCTGTAGTAGCCGAGCACCGCCTGCCTCGCCATATCGCGCGACGCGCCCTGCAGCATCGTGTAGATCAGAAGGCCGCGACCGAGGTCCACGGTCGCGCCGATCATCAGCAGCAGGACGGGCGCGATGAGCGCGAACTCCAGCAGCGCCTGACCTCGTGCGCGGTATCTCACCAGGCCGTCGTGGCTCGGCTCGACCCCTGGATCGTGATCCCGCCGCCGAGGATGTTCAGGTCGCTGAAGCCGTAGTAGACATAGACGTCGACCTCTGATTGGTAGAGGGTGGTGATCGAACCGCTGCAGTCCACGCTGGTGCCGCAGTACACCGCGACAACTGCTTGCCCCGCGGCCGGTTTCGTGTAGTCAGCACCGACGACGAATGGCGGCGCGTGGTTGACCTGTGTGGGACAGCTGACGCTGGACGTCATCGCGGCGAGGTCGGAGGTGACCAGGCTGCACATCGCGGCCAGCCCGGGCCCGTTGGTGGTCGAGGTCTTGCCTGCGACATATCGCGCGGCATCGCGAGCGGCGTCGGAGGTCGCGACCGCGAACGCGTAGCCATGACCCATCTCGAGCACGCCCGCAATGAGGACAGCCAGCACTGGCAGCGCGATGGCGAACTCGACCAGCGCCTGGCCGCGTCCTCTCCTGTGGCGGCTACCCATCGAGCTTGAGGCTGGCCAGGACCACGCGTGCGACGTCGGCGGCTCCGCGCGACACCATCGAGTTGGGGTCGTGCTGCAGGACAAGTCCGCCGGCGAGGGTTGAGTCTTCTGGACGTGAGTCGTCGAAACCGACGACGACCGACACCTTGCGACCAAGGATCGATTCAACCGCGGCCCGATCGAGGGGCGGGTGGGGTGAGCGCTGGTTCAACACCAGCTCCATCCGGTGGTCGGCCACATTCATGATGTCGCGGAAGATCGCGATCGCCCGGCGCGCGTCCGTCATGGCCGCGATCTCGGGTGGCACCACGATGACCAGGCATTCGGCGCGCTCGATGACGGCCAGCGCCGCCTCGGCCAGCGAGGTACCAAGGTCGACGACGATCAGCTTCTGCCAGGCAACCACCACGTCAAGAACGCGGCCGACGCGGTCCCCGGTCAAGGTGTCGACCTCTTCCGGCCGGAGGGTGCCGGGCAAGACGCCCATTCCGCTCTTGTGGTTGACGATGTTGCCGCGCAGCACCGGCTCGAAATCCGCCTCGGAGGCTTTGGTGGCGCTGGCGATCGATCCGGTCGCGATGAGATCCGCGAACAGAGCCGCATGGCCGAAAGGCGCACCCAGGTCGATGAGGAGCACCTGCCTCGGATACTTGCGAGCCAGCACCGCAGCGGTGTTGATCGCCAGCGTCGTCGTGCCCGCCCCGCCCTTGGCCGAGAAGACGGCGACGATCGGTGCGGCCGTCCGGGACGCGGTCTGGGCCTCGGCCGCGGCGGCGGCCGACAGCTCCTGCTCCCACAGCTTGTCGAGGACCAGGGCAATCTTCTCGACCTCCGGGCCGAGGCCCTCCAGCATCCCGTCTCGATCCAGAGTCAACAGGACGGCGTCAGAGATCCCGTAGATGCTGGTGACGTAACGGTCTCCGGTTCGAGGCGCGGGCAGGATAAGCAGGTCGCCGGGGAGCGGGCGGCGGGTCAGGAGGACCCTGCCGTTCGAATCGGTGATCGACTCCTCGACCTGTCCGGAACCCAGGAAGACGACAACGTCGCCGCCCTGGCCGCCCAGGCGCAGCGTGTCCCGGGCGGCCAGGCCGACCTCGCGCATCCGGCGCGCGACGGCCCGCAAAACGCCGTCGTCCAGCTCCGAAAAGACAGCCGACATCTCCAGGATGCGCATCCGCACCTGGAGGACCGACGGCGCCTGATCTTCGGCGGGAACGCCGCCGCTAGCGCCCACCTGGTGTGGCTCTTCCTCCCGCGCCCGCTGTAAGGTTTCAGGAACCTCACGGGCGTTCAAAACGCCGATACTGTAGCAACCGCCCCCCAAATGGACCCTTCGCTTCGCAGCAATGGCTCAAATCCACGTCCGGCGACGCAGGCCTCCGCACGCTCTGGGGGCAAGTCTCGGGTGGCCGGTCGGATTGACCGTGTGCTTAACACCGCCCTGGCGGGCGAACGCGCCGCGGTGCTTAACGCGAGCAGCGCGGAGCTCCTGGCCGAGCCCTTCGCCGTGGCGGCGGTATTAGGGTCCGCCCTCGACCGCCCCGGGGTTGGCCTCCTGGGGCACTTCATGACCCATGAGCTGCTCCGGCGCTCGCAGCTCTATGACGATCTCATCAACGCGCTCGCCAGCCCCGATGCCGGCACCAGGGCGGCCGCCGCCCGGATCTGCGGCGCGGCCCGGATGTCCGAAGCCATCGTGTGGATCGCGGACCTGCTGCAGGACCCCAGCCCCGAGGTGGGGGAGGCGGCGGTGCGGTCCCTCTCGAGGCTCGGCGGCAGGCGAGCGGTGGAGCATCTGATGGCGTCCGGCGATCGCATCCCGCTGTACCGCCTGGCGATTGCCCTGTCGAGGGCGGCTTCAGATGTCGACATCGAGGCGCTGATGCGGCAGCCCGCCAGCGAGCGAGCGGCTGTGGCCACAGTTCTCGCCTGCGGCCTCCGCCGGGATGTGCTTCGCGTCTCGCCTCTGCTCGGCATCGCTCACGACCGCCGCTGGCCGGCCAGTGTGCGGCTGGCCGCCTGCAAGGCGCTGGCCATGATCGGCAACCGTTCCGCGGCCGACGGGCTGCACCGTCTCGCCGAGTCGGATCCGGAACCGCGGATCAAGAAAACCGCCGACCGCTCGTATCGCCGCCTCGTCCGGCGGGTCGTGGGCAGGCCGCGATGAAGCTCTCGGAGAGGTTCGACCGGCGCTACCAGCAGACGCCGGCGACGGGGCCGCAGGCTCCGGTGACCGGTCCGCAGACTCCCGTCACCGCTCCGGAGACACCGGTCGACGGTGCGCCAAGCATCGCCCCGGTGGAGCGCCGCGCGGTGCCTCGCGAAGGGACGTCCGCCCAGGCCGTCGTCGAAGCACTCCGCACCGACGGCCCGGCCGTTCTCAGTCCCGCCCTGGCCGCCGCGAAGGCGGAGATCCATGCCGATCTCTTGCGGCGGCACGCCGCGGCGATCGACATCACCAACCGCGCCGGTATCCGGCGACTTCTGCTGCAGCTGACCGACGACCACTTTCGCGCCAAGCCGCCCGCGGCGCTGGTCACGGCGGCAGACCGCGAACGCCTCGTCGAGATTCTCTTCGACGAGGTCATCGGGCTCGGTCCGCTCGAAGCACCGCTGCGCGACCCGGACATCACCGAGATCATGGTCAACCGGCCGGAGCAGATCTTCGTCGAGCGGCGCGGACGGATCGAGCTGACCAACCTCGCGTTCGAGGACGAGGCCAGCCTGCGACGCGTGATCGACCGGATCGTGTCGACGATCGGCCGCCGCGTGGACGAGTCAGAGCCGATGTGCGACGCGCGGTTGAAGGACGGCTCGCGCGTCAACGTCGTCATCCCGCCCGTCGCGATCTACGGCCCGTGCCTGACGATCCGCAAGTTTGGCCGCGAGGTCTTGACTCCCGAGAAGATCGTGGCGACGGGCGGCTCGAGCGAGGCGATCCTCGAGTATCTCGACGCGGCCGTGAAGACGCGGCTGAACATCATCGTCTCGGGCGGCACCGGATCCGGCAAGACGACCTTGCTCAACGTGCTGTCGGGATTCATCCCCGGCGACGAGCGCATCGTCACGTGCGAGGACGCGGCCGAGCTTCGGCTTCGGCAGGTGCACGTGATCAGCCTCGAGTCGAAGCCCGCCAACGTCGAAGGAAAGGGCCAGATCATGATCCGGGACCTCGTGCGCAACTCGCTGCGCATGCGTCCCGACAGGATCATCGTTGGCGAGGTCCGCGGCGGCGAAGCGCTCGACATGTTGCAGGCGATGAACACGGGCCACGACGGGTCCATGAGCACGGTCCACGCCAACAATCCCCGGGACGCGATCACCCGGCTCGAGACACTGGTTCTTCTCGCCGGGACGGAGCTGCCGTCTCGCGCCATCCGAGGACAGATCGCGTCGGCCATCAACATCGTCGTGCAGACGGAAAGATTGCGCGGCGGGGCGCGAAAGATCGTAAGCGTCGCGGAGGTGCTGGGCATCGTGGAAGGAGAGCTCGTCCTGCAGGAGATCTTCACGTTCAGACAGATCGGGGTCACCCCGGACGGTCGCGCCGTCGGCTACCACACCGCGACCGGGTCGCGCTCCAACTTCTTCGCTCACTTTCAAAGCAACGGGGTCGACTTTCCCGTCTCGATGTTCAGCCCGTCGAATCAACCGCCTCCGGAGAACCTTTGTTGATGGACGAGTTCAAGTCGCCAGAGCCGCACGTGGACGGCCACCACAACCGCACGATCGAGGTCGACGCCGAGCTGCTCGCCGACGTCGGCCATCAGCTCCGGAATCAGCTCAACGCGGTGGTCGGCGCCGCCGGCCTGCTCTCCACCGGGGCGGAGACGAGCGAGGAGCGCGAGCTGGCGGCGATCGTTGAGGCGGGCGCCGAGCAGGTGGCGCGAATCGTGGACGAGGTGCTGGACGCCGCGACCATCGGAAGCGGCGAGTTCGAGCTCGCCCTTCATCCGTTTGACGTTCGCTCGACCGTCGAGAGCTGCCTGGCTCTTGTGGCGGAGGCGGCCGGCGCGAAGAGCCTCGACATTTCTTTTGATGCGGCGCCCCAAGTGCCGAATGTCGTGATCGGGGACTCGCGTCGCGTGGAGCAGATCCTCCTGACTCTGCTGCACGGTGCGGTCGACCGCACCTATCGCGGCGGGATCGGGATCGAGCTGACCTCGGAGGATCGTGGCGGGCTCGTGACGCTGCAGTTCAAGATTCGGGATACAGGACGGGGCGTTCCGGCCAGGATCCTGCGGGGTGGGCTCGACGGAGTGACCGGTCCTTACGACAAGCTCGAACCTGGCGACCGCCTCGCGGTGTTGAGCCTGCGCACCACCAAGCAGCTGGTCGAGCTGATGGATGGCGAGCTGCGCGTCGAGCAAGGTGGGGTGGAGGCCGGCCCGGATGCGGGCACAACGTTCGGCTTCACCATCCTGGGTGAGTCCCTGCCGGGGGCGGTGGCCACGACGCTTCTGACTCTCGAGGCGATGCGCGTCCTCGTCATCGCGGCCGATCCGACGGAAAAGCGCGTCCTTGCGCTGCAGGTCGAGCAGTGGGGCGCCACCGCCACGTCAGCGACTCCGGAAGAGGCGCTCGGTGCGATCCAGGTCGGGCGTCCATTCGACATCGCGTTGATCGAGCACCGCCCGCCCTCAATCGATGGGCTCGAGATCTCGACCTCGCTCCGCTCGCTGCGGCGACCCGAGCAGATGCCGATCGTGCTGATCGCGTCGGCGAGCCCAGGACCGGCGGAGGCCGCCGCCGCCGACGGCGGCGTGATCCAGGCGACGCTGACCAAGCCGGTGCCGCCGCGGACGCTGCACGACGTGATGATCCAGCTCGGTGGTCGAGGGGCCCAGCCGCAAGTTGCCCAACAGGTCGAACCAGGACAGCTGCGGGTCCTCATCGCGGATGACAACGCGTTGAACCAGAACCTGCTGAAGCGACTGGTCACCAAGCTCGGGCACACCGCCGATGTCGTCTCGAACGGCCGCGAGGCTGTCGCTTCGGTGGCGCAGCAGGCGTACGACGCGCTGTTGATGGACGTTTTGATGCCGGAGATGGACGGGCTCGTCGCCGCGGAAGCGATCTGCCGGCGCTGGCCGCGCGGCAACAGGCCGCGTTTGATCGCGCTGACTGCCATGGCCGGGCCCGGCGACCAGGAGCGCTGCCTCCGCGCAGGCTTCGACGACTACATGAGCAAGCCGGTCCGGCTCGATGACCTGAATGAGGCGCTCAAGGCGGCGGCGGGCTATCGGACGAACCGGGAGACGGCGGGTCTCTAGAGGCTCCTAGTTCCGCAGGCGGGTGTCCAGCCTGTCCTCGTGCGACGCCCGCCGCGAGGCACGCGCCTCGAGGTAGACGACGACGATCACGATCATCCCGCCCAGCACCATCAATCCACCCAGGGCTTCAGCGTCGACCCCGGACGGCTGCGTGATGATCTGGACCATCGCCGCGCCGAACACGAGGATGTAGCTGAGGCCGAGCAGCCGCACGCGCGGCGCGACGTCCGCTTTCTCGCCGCCTCGCCAGGGCCGCTTGCCGATGATCAAGAGGTAGGCGCCCATGATGAGCGCGAGCGCCGCCAGGATCATCGAAGCGAGCTGGACATAGGCCGTCGTCACGGCGCGAGAGTTTAACCGGCCAACCCACGGTTCTTACACTTGAACCTCCGATGCCTCGAACCCAGCCGATCAAAGCCGCCCGCGGAGTTCGCGACATCCTCCCGGCGGCGATTCCGCTGTGGCGTGAGGCAGAGCAGGGCGCCGCGGACGTGGCCAGACGATTCGGCTATCAGGAGATCGCGACGCCGGTCATCGAGCAGGTCGAGCTGATTCAACGCGTCGGCGAGGACACCGATGCCGTGGCGAAAGAGCTGTATCGCCTTGAGAAGCGCGGGTCGCAAGACCTCGCGCTCCGGCCGGAGGCAACAGCGGGCGTGGTGCGCGCCTACTTCGAGGGCGGGCTCAACCAGGGCCCTCAGCCCTCGCGTCTTTATCTGATCGGCCCGATGTTTCGCCACGACAAGCCGCAGAAGGGCAGGTACCGGCAGTTCTCTCAGTTCAACGTCGAGGTCATCGGCGGCGCGAGCCCAGGATTCGACGCTGAGGTGATCGAGCTTGCGGGCAGCTGGCTGGACGAGGTCGGCGTGCGAGATGTTCGTCTGGAGCTGAACTCCATAGGCGACGCCAAGTGCCGGCCCGCCTATCTCGATCGACTGAAGGACTACTACCGGCCGCTGAAGTCCAGGCTGCACGCCGATTCCCAGCTCCGCCTCGAGCGCAACCCGCTGCGGCTGCTCGACTCCAAGGTCGGGCAGGATCAGCCCTTCAAGAGCGCCGCCCCGAAGATCACCGACCACCTGTGCGCGGACTGCGCCGCGCACTGGGCGCTCGTCCGGCGCCTGCTGGACGCGGCGGGCATCGAATACGAGCACAACCCATACCTGGTGCGCGGTCTCGACTACTACACGCGGACTGTGTTCGAGTTCTATCCGGGCGGAGCGAGAGGGCAGCAGGACGCGCTGGCATCCGGCGGACGCTACGACGGCCTGGCCGAAGCGGAGGGCTGGCCCTCCACACCTGGCGTCGGGTTCGCCGGCGGACTCGACCGTGTCATCGAGCTGATGGCGGTGAAGGGCGAACCGGTGGGCACGAGACCGGCGGCCGATGTGATGGTGCTGCCGGACGGAGACCTCGCGGTCGAAGCCGCCGAGGTCGCGCGGATCTGCCGGTCGGTGCGATCCACGGCTGTCGACTACGAGCCGAAGAGCCTGGCCGCGAAGATGCGCTCCGCGAACAAGCTCGGCGTGAAGTTCGTCGTGCTGCTCAGTCCGGCCGACGCGGCGCAGCGGACCGCCCGTCTGCGCGACATGAGCAGCGGCGAGCAGACTGACCTGGCATGGGTAGAGTTGCCGACTCGACTCGCATGAGCGGCTTCTCCGCTCCCCACTGCGGCTCGCTCCGTGCGTCGGATGAGGGGCGCGAGCTCGAGCTGTACGGCTGGGTCGCGCGGCGTCGCGACCACGGAGGCTTGATCTTCATCGACCTGCGCGATCGCTGGGGCGCGATCCAGGTGGTGTTCAACCCGGCCCACGCGCCGCAGGCGCACACAAACGCGTCCGATTTGCGCTCGGAGTACGTGGTGCGGGTGGAGGGCAAGGTCGCGCGGCGCCGGCCCGGCGCCGAGAACCCGCGCATGCCGACGGGCGAGGTGGAGGTCGTGGCTTCTGACCTCGAGGTGATCTCGGTCGCTAAGACTCCGCCCTTTGCCATCGAGGACGACGTCGAAGCCGATGAGGCGACGCGCCTGAAATACCGCTACCTCGACATCCGGCGGCCGAAGTTGACCCACAACCTCGAGCTCCGCCATCGCGTCGTGCAGGCAATCCACCGCTATATGGACGCGCACGAGTTCATGGAGGTCGAGACGCCGATGCTTCTGAAAGGCACGCCGGAGGGCTCGCGCGACTTCATCGTCCCGTCGCGCCTGCATCCCGGCGAGTTCTTTGCCTTGCCGCAGTCGCCGCAGCAGTTGAAACAGCTGCTCATGGTCGCGGGCATTGGTCGCTACTACCAGATCGCGCGCTGCCTCCGTGATGAGGATCTCCGCGCGGACCGCGTGGTGGAGATCACGCAGCTGGACGTGGAGATGGCGTTCTGCACCGAAGAGGACGTGTTCGAGCTCATCGAAGGTTTGTGGGCGAAGGTCTGGAAAGACGTCCTCGGGATTGATATCCCGACGCCGTTCCGGCGCATCGACATGCGGGAGTCGCTCCTCAAGTACGGCACTGACAAGCCGGACCTGCGATTCGACCTCGAGATCGCCGACGTCAGCGATGCGCTGCGCGAGACAGGCGCCACGGTGCTTCGCGGCGCGCTCGATGCGGGTGGGGTCGTGCGCTGTTTTGCGGTGCCGGGCGGCAAAGACATGAGTCGCCGCGAGCTGGACGACCTCGCCGTCCTTGCGAGAGGCGCTGGGGCGAAGGGCCTGGCCTGGGCGCCGGGACCGCTGGATCGCCATCTCAGCGAAGGCGAGATGGCCGCGATCAAGTCCGCGGCGGGGGCCGGTGCGGACGACATCGTCCTCCTCGTGGCGGACCGGCGACGCAAGGCCGAGACAGTGATGGGACTGTTGCGTCGCGAGATAGCGCGCCGCCGCAAGCTGGTTCGCCACGGTGAGTGGAACTTTCTGTGGGTCTATCCCATGTACCTCTTCGAAGAAGACGACCTTGGCAACCTGACGTACGGTCATCACCCGTTCACGTCGCCGTGGCCTGAGGACATGGCACTGTTGGCCGAGCGTCCCTACGACGTGAGGGCTCGAGCTTATGACTGCGTGCTGAACGGCGTCGAGATCTCAGGCGGCAGCATTCGCATCCACGACCGCGAACTGCAGGAGAGGGTGTTCGGGATTCTCGGCATGGATGAGGAGCGCATCGGCACGCAGTTCGGCCACCTCCTCGACGCATTCGAGTACGGCGTGCCGCCGCACGGTGGCATCGCCGCGGGCATCGACCGCCTGATGATGGCGATCGTCGAGACCGACAACATCCGTGACGTCGTCGCGTTCCCCAAGACCCAGAGCCATCAGGACCTGATGCTCGGCGCGCCGAGCTCGGTCGACCCGAAGCAGCTCGAAGAGCTCCACATCCAGGTGATCCCGCCAGAGAAGCCGTCGTAGCATTGGCCGTGCTCCCGAAGAGTGGCGGCAAAGTGCGGCTTGCCCAACACTCGCGTAAACGGGACCCCGGAGTCCGCAAGGCCGACCAAAAGCCCGCTTTGACGGGACTTGGAGAGCCGAGGCAGGGGACCCACCTGAGCATGCTCAGGACAACCCACCACCGCCGCTCGGAGGGAGCGCTCCCCCCGGATTGCCCGGACTATCCGCCCTTTCGAATCAGCGAAACCTCGGATAGTCCGGACTATCCGCCCTTTCGAACGAGCGAGACCCCGGATAGTCCGGACTATCGGAGGGGGCCGGGAGTTTGAGGTTCATCCCACCGGGCCTGATCGTGGCCCTGCTCCTAGTGCTGATCGTCTCCCAGCTTTGCTACGCCTTCCTTCGGTACCGGCGGCGCGCCTACATCCCGATCCTCGTCATGACCGCTGTCGGCTTCGGCCTCGGCCAGTTCTGGGACTTCATGGGCCTGCCCTCGTTTCGCCTCGGCCAGGCCAACCTCGTGCCGGGAGTGGCTTTCGCGCTGCTCCTCCAACCCCTGGCCCGCTTCGTACCGAGACCGGATCGCCAGCCCAAGGAGCCACCACGCGAGCCTAGGCCCAGCAATTAGCAAACCCCCACTTACTATTGCGAGTGTGTTTGCGAACCGCGGCTCGAGGGTATTCAGTCGATGAGCAGCGAGAGCTTCATGTGGCTCGCTTTTGGGGTGGCCGCCCTGATCGTGGCGCTTGCCCTGGCGGCGGTCCTCATCAGGCTACGCGGCACCCTTGGCGCCGTCGAAGAGCTGCTCGACACCACGAACGAAGAATTGAAGGAGACGCTGCCCGAGGTGCGACAGACGATCGAGAATGTGAATGACATCACATCAGGTGTGAATGTCGGCCTCAGGACTGGCGGTCGCGGACTGGCGGCGGTCGGCCGCGGCGTCAATTCGGCGGTGCATGGCGCGAGGGTGGCGGGTCAGAGCCTTGTTCGCTCGGTTAGAGGAGGTTAGCGATGGCTGACGAAAGGAACGGCGGCGGTGGTTTCGGCTGGTTCATCCTCGGCGGACTCGTCGGTGCGGCAATCGGCGCGTACATCGCGACCGGCCCCGGCCGGGAGCAGGTCGAAGGCCTGCGCAGCAAGACGATCGAGCTGAGCGGCAGCGAGACCGTGCAGCGGGCGCGCGAGGCGGCGCAGCGGGCGCGGACCATGGTCACGGACCCCGATCACCCGGTCGGCAAGGCGATCCAGGACGGCGTCGCCGCGGCCAAGCGCAAGCGCGAAGAGCTCGAGGCGACCGCCGCGCGCAAGATGCAGCGGGCGACCAACCTGGAGGAATAGCCGAACCCGCATGGCGAAGCGCAACCTGGCAGAGCTGAAGATCCCGGCCGTATCAGCGTTCATACCGGTGGCCAAGCGCGTCGCGACCACGCTCGGCGGCCAGCTCGGTTTGAGCTTGATGGACCTCGACGAGCTGGCGATTGCGCTCACCCAGGCGTGCGACAGCGCGATCTCCGCGGCCGACGATCTCGGCTCGCCGGCCGATCTCAAGCTGACCTACTTCGCCACCGACCGGGCGCTCGTGGTAGACGTCGACGTCATGCCGACGGGGGCCGCGCTGCCGCTGTCGGCGATCAAGCACGAGACTCACATCGACCCAGAGCTGCAGAGGCTCGCCTACGAGATGATCCGCTGCTTCGTCGATGACTTTCGGCCGTCGATCGAGCCACTCACCGGTCACGTGAGCTTCCGGATGGTCAAGCACCTAGCAGGCTGATCCCCGACCGGCGGACACTTAACAGGTATTGAGTTCGTCGACGCGGATTCCGCGCGAGGAGTTGCGGGCGCTCCATCGCCGCTACAAGGAAAGCAAGGACCCGGCGGAGCGTGATCGCATCCGTGCGCGGCTCGTCGACGCCTACCACGACTTCGTCTACTTCTTGGCACGCAAATTTCAGAACCGCGGTGAACCGCTCGACGATATCGTCCAGGTCGGCTACCTCGGCCTGATCAAGGCCATCGAGCGCTTTGACCCCGACCTCGGGTACGAGTTCACGACCTTCGCCACGCTGACTGTCGCAGGCGAGATCAAGCGGTACTTCCGCGACAAGGGAACCGCGATCCGGTTCCCGCGCCGTCTGCAGGAGCTGCACCAGTCGGTGGTCCGCGTCAACGAGCAGATGAAGAACGAGCTGGGTCGCGAGCCTACGGTAGGCGAGCTCGCGGATCGCCTTGGCGTCACACCCGACGACGTCACGGAGGCGATGGAGATGGGCCCGGCCTACGTGCCTGTCTCGCTCGACCAGCCGGTCTCGACCGGCGACGGGCAGGACAACCGCTCGGTGGCCGAGCAGATCGGCGGCTCCGATCCGGAGCTGGAGCGCGTCGAGATGCGCGACGTGCTCGACCGCGCAATGGAGCATCTGACCCCGCGCGAGCGCGCGATCATGGCGATGAGGTTTTACGAGCAGATGTCGCAGTCGGAGATCGCGCGCCGGCTCGGTATCAGCCAGATGCACGTCTCGCGGCTCCAGCGTGCCGCGCTCGAGCAGCTTCGCAAGTACGTGCCAGAAGAAAGCGCGGGCTAAGTGGCGCTCGTCGAGTCGGAAGCGCCGCGCGATCCCCTCACGCTCTTTCGCCGCTGGTATCGAGACGCGCAAGACGCGGGCGCGCCGCAGCCCGACGCGATGACGCTCGCGACCTGCGGTGAGGAGGGGCCGTCGGCGCGCATGGTGCTGCTCAAGGGCATCGAGGACGGCGCATTCCTTTTCTATACGAACTACGGAAGCCGCAAAGGCCGCGACCTCGCGGCGGACAAGAGTGCAGCGCTGGTCTTCTACTGGTCCGTCACTCACCATCAGGTGCGCGTATCCGTCGTCAAGTCGCGTGACGTGCTCGAGCGGGCCGCACTCGAGCTGGCGAAAAAGTACCCGGCCGAGGCGCCGCTGCCACCGGATTGGGGTGGCTACGCGGTGCGCCCGCGCTGGATTGAGTTCTGGGAAAGTCGTGAGGACCGCCTGCACGACCGGCTGCGCTACGTGCGGAAGGCCGGAGGCCGATGGGCCATCGAAAGGCTCGCTCCGTGAAGCCATCGCGCCATTCGGGCACGAACCGCTGCGTCGCGCACCGGAGAAGCCGCCATTCGGGCACCAATGGCTGCATCGGGCACTCGCCCTAAACTAGATCGACCCCCGTGACCGGGAATGAGATCCGCACACGTTTTCTAGAGCATTTCGCGAGCCGGGAGCATCTGGTCCTGCCCAGCGCGCCGCTTGTGCCGCATGGCGACCCGAGCACGCTCTTCATCTCGGCCGGAATGCAGCCACTTCAGCCCTACTACCTGGGCTTGAGTCAGCCGCCCGCGCCCCGAATCGCCACGTCCCAGAAATGCCTGCGGACAGGAGACATCGAAGAGGTGGGCAAGACCGACAGGCACAACACCTTTTTCGAGATGCTCGGCAACTTCGCGCCGACCGGCGACTACTTCAAGGAAACCGCCATCCCGCTCGCGTGGGATCTGGTCTCCAAGGGTTTCGCCATGCCGGTCGACCGGCTGCGCGCAACGGTCCACCCATCGGATGACCAGGCTTTCGAAATCTGGATCACGAAGACTCAGATTCCCGCCGAACACGTCACCCGCCTCGGCGACAACTGGTGGGGACTCGGTCGGGGACCTTGCGGTCCGGACTCAGAAATCTGGTGGGATCGAGGGCGAGAGGCAGGCTGCGGGGAGCCGGACTGCTACCCCGACCACTGCGCACGCTTCACCGAGTTCTGGAACCTGGTGTTTCCGCAGTACGACCAGCGTGGCGAGCTGTCCGGCCCACCGTCTACCGCGGAATCGATTCAGCGCGGCATCGCCGATGGCGTGCTCGTGCCGCTCGCGCGTCCTGCCATCGACACAGGGATGGGACTCGAGCGCATCAGCTTCATCCTCCAGGGGAAGACCAACGTCTTCGAGTCGGACCTGCTCGCGCCGCTTGTTGGATTCGTGCGCGAGCACAGCAAGATGCCGACCACCGTGTCGGAGCGAATCATCGCGGACCACGTCCGCGCGATCACGTTCTGCATCGCCGACGGCGTCGTGCCTTCCAACGAAGGGCGCGGTTATGTCCTGCGCCGTCTCATCCGCCGCGCGGCGTTGCACGGTCGGAACATAGGCTTGACCGCCAGGCTGTCTGGCGGCGCGCAGCGAACGGTTGCGATGTTCAAGGAGCACTACCCCGAGCTGAAAGACCGCGAACGGTTCATCACAGAGACGATCGAGGCCGAGGCAGAACGATTCGCGAGGACGCTCGAAGACGGCATGGAGCAGTTCGAAAAAGTCGCTTCGCGCGGAGGCGGAGTCGTCTCAGGTGCTGACGCCTTCAGGCTCCATGACACCTTCGGTTTTCCGCTGGAGCTGACGAGAGAGCTGGCCGCCGAGCGCAAGGTCACGGTGGACGAGGAGGGCTTCCGCACTGCGATGGCCGAGCAGAAGGAAAGGTCGAGGCGCGCGACCCCGCTTCGGTTCGCGATCACAAAAGACACCCCGAAGTCGGAGTTCAGCGGCTACGACGAGCTCACAACCGAAACCAAAGTGCTGGCGATCCGTCTAGGTGGCGACCCGGTCGATGTCGCCATGGAGGGGGACGAGGTCCAGGTTTTCCTGGAGCGAACGCCCTTCTACGCCGAGTCCGGCGGCCAGATCGGTGACACCGGAACGATCAGCACCGCGGGCGGACGCGTGCGCGTCGAAGACACCCAAAAGCCACTCGAAGGGTCAATCGCCCACCTGGGAACCGTGATCACGGGTGAGGTGCGCGTGGGGGAGATGGCCACCGCCGCGGTCGATGAAAAGCGCCGGCGGCAGATCATGCGTCACCACTCCGCGACGCACCTGCTGCACAAGGCGCTCCGAGAGACTCTTGGCGAGCAAGTCGTGCAGAAAGGATCATGGGTCGGCCCGGACCACACCACGTTCGACATTCCGCTGAATCGCGCCATCTCGAAAGACGAGCTGGTCCGGATCAACCGTCGGGTCATGGAAAAGGTACGCGAGGCGCTGCC
>VBEF01000066.1 GCA_005881275.1 Chloroflexota bacterium | reverse complement strand
CCGGGAGAAAGAGCTGGAGCTCGGCGTTGATATCCGACAACACCGCGATCCAGGCCGCTCCCGCGGGGAGCAACACGATCACCGCCAGGACCGGGTTGGGCACGACAACGATGAGAACCGACGAGAGCGCATAGATCACGCTTGCCGCCCCGATCAGGTAATTTGCCGAAAGGCGTGCCCTGAATCGGGGCACGTGTTCAAAGGTGAGCTCTATCGCAGAAACCTGCGCATCGTGGACGCCCTCGGGCGTTTCGCGCATCTGGAGCTCGGCACAACGGTCAGCCGGCTTGCGGTCGCGTGGACTCTCGCCAACCCTGCGGTCCAGGTCGCGATTGTCGGCACGCGCAACCCGAGGCACATCGACGATGCGATCGCGGGGGCCGACCTTAAGCTCGACCAGCAAGCGTTGCGGCGGATCGACGAGATGATCTCCGCGGAAGTCGCTGTGGGCGGACCAACGCCCGAATCGGTTTGAGGAGGTTTTTCAATGAATCCACGAGTAAGTCTTCTCGGGACGGGCATCATGGGCGCCGGGATGGCCGAGCGCCTGCTCGACCAGGGCTTCACCGTCGACGTCTGGAACCGCACGCCGGCGGCCACCACGCGGCTGGCGGAGCGGGGCGCCACAGCACACGGCCAAGCCGCCGACGCGATTCGGATGGCTGACGTTGTTGTGACCATGCTTCCGACCGGAGACGCAGTGAACGATGTGATGCTGCGTCAAAACGCCCTTGCCGCCATGCGGCAAAACGGCATCTGGGCCCAGATGGGCACGATCGGCGTCGAGGCGACTGAGCTGATGATCAAGGAGGTCGCGAATATCCGACCGGATGTCGACTTTGTGGACGCACCGGTGTCGGGCACGCGCGATCCGGCCCGAAACGGTCAGCTCACCATCCTCGCCTCCGGTCCTGATCGCGCTCGGGCGACGGCCGAGCCGGTGTTCAACGCTCTCGGTCAGCGTGTGCTCTGGCTCGGCGCGGCCGGGCTGGGGATGCGCCTCAAGCTCGTGCTCAACACCTGGCTTGCCTTCGAGGTCGAAGCCGCGGCCGAGGCGAGCGCCACCGCGCATCGCCTTGGCGTTCCCTACAGCGCGTTGCTCGCGGCCGTGCAGGGCGGGCCGCTGGCATCGGGGACGGCGCTGGCCAGGCTAGCCAAGATGGAGAAGTCGGATCACAGCACGCAGTTCCCGCTCGAGTGGGCGCTCAAGGATCTCGACCTGACGGCGGCCGCCTCGGGGCCCGACGCGATTCCTGTGGCCACCGCTATCGCGGATCGATGGCGAAGGCTCGTCCGCGAGGGTTATGGCCGCCTCGACGTCAGCGCCGCCAGGCTGGGACTGACGAGTGATGCAGGGGTGACCGTCGCGCGATGACAGGCGCCGGCGTCGTCCTACTGACGACCTTCCTCGCATCTGTTGTAGAGGCGATCGAAATGGTCACGATCGTGGTCGGAGTCGGGGCCACACGGGGCTACCGCCATACCCTCATGGGCGCCGCGGCCGGCCTCGTGGTGCTGGTGGTCGTGGTCGCGGTTGCAGGCATTGCCCTCGCCGCGATTCCGATCGGCCCTCTGCGGCTGGTTATCGGAAGTCTGCTGCTGCTGTTCGGACTGCAGTGGTACCGCAAGGGCATTGTTCGTGTGGCGGCTCGCGGCTTCGCCGGGTATCACGGACAGGAGCCGAAGGAAGGACCTCCTGAAGCGGCCGGATTTGATGCGACGGCCGCATTTCTCGCTTTCAAGGGCGTCTCCCTGGAAGGGCTCGAGATCGCGATCATCGTCGTCTCGGTGGGCGCCAGCGCAGGCCAGCTCGGGCCATCGATCGTTGGCGGCGCGGCGGCACTCGTGCTGGTCGGAGCCGTCGGATTCGCGCTGAAGGGGCCGATCCAGCGGATTCCGCGCAGCTTCTTGCAGCTGGTCGTTGGAACGATGCTCACGTCGTTCGGCACGTTCTGGGCGCTCGAGGGTCTCGGTGTGTTGTGGCCGCAGAGCGACGCCGACATCGTCTTGCTGCTGGTCTTCTACGGCCTGTCCGCTCTCAGCTTCATAGGTCTCGAGCGGCGGGCGCGGCACCAGGCGCTGGAGGTGGTGCGGACATGAGCGCCGTGGTCGAAGTCGTTGTAGTGGTCCCGAAGTTCCTCTACCACTTCATCGTGGGCGATGACCTGGTTGTCGCCATCGTCATGGTCCTCGCTCTTGCGGCAACTGGCGTCACGGTGGCGAACGGCATCAACGCGTGGTGGCTGGTGCCACCGCTGGCGGTCGTCATGACAGGGGTCAGCCTGTGGCGGCGCGGGGTAGCCAATTGATGCTGCTCGATCTCGCGCGCCGGCAGCCCGCCAGCAGCTCCCTGGTGGAGATGATGCGACCGCGTGAATCACCCGCACCGGGTGATGCCGGGTCACCCAGGCGCGCGAGAAGCTTGCGACATGATCACAAGACCTGACGTTGAAAAATCGACAACCGCGGCAACAAGGCACGTCTGGGCGCCGCGCTGGTGGCTTGTTTTCCCGATTGGCCTGGTGCTGTGGGTCGCGACGGTCGCCGACACGTTTTACACCAATAATCTGATCCTCCTGCCGACGGTCGTCCTGCTGGGCAGCTTCCTTGTGCCGGTCACCGCAGTCGTTTGGTACCTCGACCACGATCCGAGCCCGGAGTTATCGCCGAGGCGCATCGTGTCCGCATTCATCTTCTCCGGTGTGTTGGGTGCACTGGCCGCCTCGGTACTCGAGTTCTGGCTGGTATTTGGGCCGGGCTTGTTCGGGACGTTGAAGGTCGGGTTCATCGAGGAGCTCGTAAAAGGTGTGTTGGTCGTCCTCTTCGCGTTGGGGATTCGCTCCTACACGACACGTGACGGCATGGTCCTGGGAGCGACCGTCGGATTTGGCTTCGCCGCCCTGGAGAGCAGCGGCTACGCGCTCGCATCGCTTTTTGTCGTCCAGGGGAATCAACTCTTTCTTTCGCTGCCATCAGTCGTCCTGAACGAGCTCGTTCGGGGACTGCTGGCTCCGTTCGGCCACGGCCTCTGGACGGCGATCCTCGGCGGGGTGATCTTCCACGCCGCACGCAACGGCCGCCTTCGCCCCACATTGGCCATCCTGATCACCTACGTCGGCGTGTCGCTTTTGCACGCCGCGTTCGATTTCTTCGGCGGCATCGTCGGCTACATCGTCATATCGGTCATCGGTATCGCGCCGCTCGTCTACATCTGGTTGCGCGAGGACCGAGGACTGCCGTTTCGTCGGGCGGCGCATCGGATCCAGGGAGCATGAGGCTAGCCAACCCGTTCAGTTAGTGCGCCTCGATCAGCGCTCTGATCGGGCCGGAGAAGTCCGGCCGCAAGTACGCGCCCCTGATCACCGTCCAGGCGCGGATCCGGAATTCATCCAGACCTGCCGCGACAAAAGCTGCGATGCGCCGCTCAGTCCGCTGCCGATCTTCCATCTGGTTGCCTCGCGGGTTCCATAGGAATGAGGGCACGTCGTATTCGCGATCGGCGAGGTACGGCTTGGGATCGATCGCCACGAACTGATCGCCTCGACGAAGGATGTTGTAGTGGTGAAAGTCACCGTGCACCAGCCACTGCGCCACCGGATCGAGCTCGGCGAGCAGCTCGCGAGCGAGCGGAGCGAGCTCGCTCCCCTCTCGATCCGCATTGTCGAGCCACCGCTGTACCTCAGGCGCTACCGGCCGGAACGGAGATCCCGCACGACGCCACAGCCGAGACGCAAGGTTCACGGCGATCGCGGTCCCCCTCTCGTCAGGCATAGCCGACAAGTCGTTGCCCGGCACCGCGCGCTCCTCCAGGAGTGCGCGCCCTGACCGGCGCAGAAGTCGCACCGCACCGTCTCCGTTCCAGAGCTCCAGCGCGTCGCCTTCATGCAGCGACTCTGTGTCCCCTTCCCATGCGACCTTGCACACTGCGTCGCCGGCGGGCGCAACGTAAGAGACGTACGAGAAGGCGAACGGCTCCCCGAGCTCGAGGCCCCACTCCCGCGCGGCCTCCAATGCAAGGGCCTTTGACGCGGTCAGATCGAAGCGCTGCTCACCGGGGCCTGGCACCGAACGAGCCTACCCGGTGCGTCCACTGCAGCTGGAAACCGTTCCTGACACTGCAGAGGTAGGATCGCGTCTCGTGTTCACTGTTGAGCAGCGAGATGCTCTGCGCGACCGCTTGCTACGGCTCGCGGAGGAGGATGAGCGCGTCGTTGCCGGAGCCGCTGTCGGCTCGCTCGCCGGTGACGGCGGAGACCGCTACTCCGACCTGGACCTCACCTTCGGCATCGCCGACCGCGTGCTGGTCAACGACGTGCTCAACGACTGGACGCGAACGCTCGTCGACGAGCTCGACGCGGTGCACCTTGTCGACCTAGAGCGCGGTCCGACCACGTACCGCGTATTCCTGCTACCGCACGAGCTTCAGTGCGACCTCTCGATGACACCGGCGGCTCAGTTTCGTCCAGCCGGGCCACGATTCCGGCTTCTGTTCGGCGATATAGCGGCAGGCGAGTCCGAGGTGGCCCCGCCGGCGGCCGCGGGGCACCTCTTCATTCCCATGCCTGCGGTCGCTGTGGATATCTTCGGGTGGGGCGTCATTTATGCGCTGCACGCTCGCGCGTGCATCGAACGCAAGCGTGTGTGGCAGGCCGAGCATTACGTCGGCGCCGTGCGCGACCACGCGCTCTCGCTTGCCTGCGTCCGGCAAGGTCTGCCCGCGGCGCAGGCGCGCGGCTACGACGACCTGTCCGCTGAGACCCTCGCCCGCTTCGAGTCGGCCCACGTCGGCGCGGCGGAGCCCGCGGCGCTCCGCGCGGGCCTCGCCGCATCGGTTCTCGCGCTCATGCGCGAGGGGGCGGAGGGGCGTCTACCGCACGCAGATGCTGTCGCGCAGCGCCTTGCTGACCTTTGCTGAGGCCAATACGAAGGGCGCCGCCGCCGATGAATTCGGTGCGCCCGGGGAGTCTCTACCTCTGGAACCCGATTTCTCGTTCACGCAAGGAGCATCACCATGTACGCCGAAGTCAACGGCATCAACCTCTACTACGAGACTCACGGGAGCGGGCGGCCGCTCATCCTGCTGCATGGGGGGCTCGGGTCGGGCGAGATGTTCGGTCCGGTTCTACCGCTGCTCGCGGAGCGCCACCAGGTCGTCGCCGTCGACCTGCAAGGACATGGCCGGACTGCTGACATCGATCGACCGATCGACGTCCAGCTGATGGCCGGCGACATCGCCGCGCTCATTGACCATCTGCGGCTGGCCACGCCTGACTTGGTGGGCTACTCGCTCGGCGGTGGGGTGGCGCTCCACACCGCGGCCAAGTACCCGGCCAAGGTCCGGCGGCTCGTCGTGGCCTCAGCGAACCTGCGGCCGGACGCAATCTATCCGGAGATGCGGGCACAGCAAGGCCAGGTGAGTGCGGCGGCCGCCGAGTTCATGCGAGACACGCCCATGTATCAGCTGTACCAACGGGTCGCACCACGCCCTGAGGACTTCCCCCGGCTGCTGGACAAGATCGGCGAGGCGATGTCCAAGGACTTCGACTTCACCGAGGAGGTTCGCGGCCTACAGGTGCCTACACTCGTCGTCGCCGCGGACGCGGACATGGCCCCGCCGAGCCACTACGTCGAAGTTTTCAAACTGCTCGATGGCGGCCTCCGCGACGGCGGCTGGATGGGCGAGGGGAGGCCGAAAGGCGGTCACGCGCTGGCGATCCTTCCGGGCCTAACCCACTACAACATCGCGAACTCGCCACTTTTCGCCGCGGTCACCCTTGCCTTCCTGGAGGAGCAGCCGACATGAGTCTTGGGGCGCTGTAACGTAGATCCGTGAGCCGAGGATTCCGCGATGCCGATGAGACGCAGGCGATGAGCGACCAGGCTGTCGCGAACGAGATCCAACGCATTCTGGAGCGCGGTCGGGCAGCCTCCGCCGGCGCGGCCGCTGACGGTCTGTGCCATGACTGCGGAGAACGGATCGGCGCCGAGCGCCTGGCGGCGCTGCCGTCGGCGGTGCGCTGCGTCGGGTGCCAGGCCGCGTGGGAGCAGGTCCAGACCGGCACCTGACGGCGCGCTAGCTGCGCAATTCAGCCTCCGGTACTTCTTCGTGTGGTGTGGCGTCTCCGGCAGTTGAATGTCGAAAAGGGCGCCGGCCATTCGATGAGGGGGCAAGGCCGCAAGCGGCCTGAGCCCTGACCACTCGGAAGTGCAACTGGAGGAGACCTGGATGCGTGTGCTGATAATGGCTAAGGAAGGCGAGCAGAGTGAGGCGGCGACTACCCCAACGCCCCACGCTATGGCGGAGTACCAAAAATTCAACGAGGAGCTGGTTAAGGCGGGGGTGGTGCTCGAGGCTGGCCGCCTCTACCCCAGCTCGCAGAGCAAGCGCGTTCGTTTCGACGGCAGGAAGCGCACGGTGATCGACGGGCCGTTCGCGGAAACCAAGGAGCTCGTGGCGGGGTACTGGCTGTGGCAGGTGCGCTCGATCGACGAGGCCCTCGAGTGGCTAAAACGGGCACCCTACGAGGGCGGGACCTTCGAGGTCCGTCAGGTACTCGACTACGAGGGGATGTGAAGGAGCTGAAGCCATAGGTCGGCGAAACGTAGACGCACCCGAAGGCCCACGTCGCCGTGAGACAGCGGCGACAGCTGCCCATCGTGCGATCGAGGCGATCTGGCGCATCGAGTCGGCCCGGCTTATCGCTGGGCTGGCTCGTGTCGTCGGCGACATCGGGACGGCCGAGGAGCTCGCACAAGACGCCCTCGTCGCCGCGGTCGAGCAGTGGCCTGTCGAAGGCGTCCCGGACCGGCCGGGGGCCTGGCTTATGGGAACCGCGAAACACCGCGCCGTCGACCTCATCCGGCGCCGCAAGACGCTCGAGCGCAAGCACCAAGAGATCGGACGCGACTTCGAGCGGGCTCAGGAAGCCCTGCACGTGGACACGGCGCTCGACGAGGAGGTCGGGGACGATCTCCTCGGCCTCATCTTCATGGCCTGCCATCCAATCCTCTCGAAGGACGCGCGGGTTGCGATCACACTTCGCGTCCTTGGCGGGCTCACGACCGAGGAGATCGCGCGGGCTTTCCTCGTCCCTGTCTCGACCATCGCCCAGCGGATTGTTCGCGCCAAGCGGACCCTCGCCGAAGCGCACATCAGGTTCGAGGTCCCCGGCGGGGTCGAACGCCTTGCGCGCCTCGCTTCCGTACTTGAGGTGATCTACCTGATCTTTAACGAAGGGTATTCCGCTACGGCGGGCGAGGACTGGGTCCGACCTGCGCTGTGCGAGGAGGCGCTCCGCCTCGGCCGGATTCTGGCCGAGCTCGCCCCGACCGAGCCTGAAGCCCATGGGCTCGTCGCGCTGATGGAGATCCAGGCTTCTCGTCTGAGTGCTCGTATCGGACCGTCTGGCGAGCCCGTCCTCCTGCTCGATCAGGACCGAACACGCTGGGACCGTTTGCTCATCCGGCGGGGCCTGGCGGCGCTCGAGCGTGCCGAGATGATGGGCGGCGCTCTTGGTCCGTACGGGCTGCAGGCGGCGATCGCCGCCTGCCACGCTCGAGCGGCGACCCCGGGGGATACGGACTGGCCCCGGATCGTGGCCCTCTACGACGCGGTCGCGCAGCTGGCCCCTTCGCCGATCGTCGAGCTGAATCGGGCGGTCGCCGTAGGGATGGCATTCGGTCCTGATGCCGGGCTCGACCTTGTGGACGCGCTCGTCGGCGAGCCGTCGCTCAAGTCGTATCACCTATTGCCGGCCGTCCGCGGAGACCTCCTGAGGAAGCTGGGCCGGGCTCAGGAGGCGCGCGCCGAGTTTGAACGCGCCGCGTCCCTAACGGAAAACCTGGCGGAGCGCAAGCTCCTGACAAGACGAGCCGCGGAATGCGCCGCCGAGCAGATCGTGCGCTAACGTCCCGGCCCGGTGTTCGAAGCGGCTAGAGGAGTGACTCTATCGCGCCGACGATGGCGGGATCTTCGGGGACGACCTTCGAACGGAAGCGCCGGAGGACACGTCCGTCGCGCCCGACCAGGAACTTCTCGAAATTCCATTTCACGTTGCCCGCCTTGCCGGCGTCGTCCGCGGATTCACTGAGAATCGAATACAGCGGATGCTGGTTTGGTCCTTTGACGTCCAGCTTGGCGTAGAGGGGAAAAGTCACGCCGTAATTGAGGCTGCAGAACTCCTGAATCTGCTCGGCCGTCCCCGGCTCCTGGTGCAGGAACTGGTTGCACGGAAAGCCGACCACGACAAAGGCTCGATCTGCGTAGCGGTCCTGCAGCGCCTGCAGGCCGGCGTACTGCGGCGTGAACCCGCAGCGCGACGCGACGTTGACCGCAAGCACGACCTTCCCGGAATACACGGACATGCTTTCGAGCTTGCCGTTGAGTCGTGGTAGCTCGAGGTCATAGATCGACTGCCGGCTGGTTTCGGTCATAACAACATCAACCAGTCGCGATGGAAGCGGATTCCGACCCGCCTATTTCGACCGCATCAAATCCATCGCGCGCGTCACGGCGGAAAGCCATATCGGATCCTCAAGCCAGGTCTCAGCGCCCCACATCAGCACCACGTCGACCGGCTCCCGGCGGTAGTCGGCTGCACCCTTGAGGAGGTCGGACGTCGTGAAGCTTGTCTCATCGCCCCACGGTGCCGCCTGCATCTCGGCGATCCAGAAGTCCTTGCCCATCCCGTGAGCCCGATTGGCCCAGAAGTCGACTGCCTGCTGCTTCCAGACGGTACGGAGCCCCACGGTCGCAAAGTCGGCCTTGATTGGCGGACCGTCGACATAGAGGTCGAGACCGAGCGCATCGCCCGCCTGCAGCGCTTCCTCCGGATGCCCGCTCGAGCCCCCCAGTCGCGCCAAGACCGGAGCCGCGTACAGCTGCATCATGTCGATAGTCACGTTCCATCCGTTGTAAGTCGTGACGACGGCGTCGTGGACGGGGTCGAGCTCGTGGACGCGATCGATCTCCCAGGTGAGCTGAGATGCGCTTATCCGGTCGTCGGCGGTTATGTCGTTGTGCACAAGGTCAAAGGGCTCGTTCTCCACCTGCCATGCGTAGAGCAGCGGGGAGTCCATGTAGCGAGTGATGCTCGTCTCGAAGTAGGCTCGATAGTCCGACCCTGTCTGCGAGCTGTTGATGTAAGGCTGCTCGCGCGGTCCAGCCCAGGCCGGCTGATGAAGCTCGGGGTAGAGGAAGTTGCGCGCGCCGATTGTGAGCACCACGCGCGTGGGGTCGGCGGATGTCTTGTTGTGCTCCGCGACCACCTCGAGGAGCTCATCGATCGAGGTGAAGTCAAGGACGCCAGGGCTTGACTGCACCGCGTCCCAATAGATCGGCAGACGGACGAGGTCAGGGTGCGTTTCAGTCAGAAGGCGGCGCAGGTCCGCATCGGGTTCACGACCCGCCCACTCCGATAGGTTCGGGCTGAAGCTGAAGCCGACGAGAGGCGGATCAGATTGCGGTTGGGCCCACGTCTCGCTGCCGAGGAGGCACGCGATGCAGACCAAAACGATGAGGCTTTTCAACTCCCCTAAGCCAAAACGACAGCATGCATTCTTGTGAATTCACTCAGAAAGAGCTAGGAACTTCGTGAGTTCGGGCTCTACGGCGCAGGCCGCACCACTGCCTTGACGCTGTGCGGATCACGGCCGGCGGTCAGGGCTTTCTCTACGTCGGCAAGACTGAACTCGCCGGTGACGAGGTCGTCGAGCGTGACTCGTCCAGACGCGACCAGAGCAATCGCGGCCGGCCAGGTGTTGGCGTACCGGAATGTGCCGGTGACAACCAGCTCGCGTCGCTGGATGATCGCGAGCGGCAGCGTCAGCTCGTCTGCACCCATCCCGACGAGGACGACTGATCCCGCGGGCTTGACCAAACGGATGCCGGCATCGATCGCGGCCGGCGAACCGGAGCAGTCGATGAATGCATCGAACTCGCCGGCGAATTTGTCAGAACCTGGGACGGCAACCTGGGTGGCGCCGCACGCCGACGCCGCCGACAGTCGGTTGCGGTTGACATCGGTCACAGTGATCCGCGTCGCTCCGGAGGCTCTTGCCACCTTTGTCGCGACCAGGCCGATCGGCCCGGCTCCGGCGATCAGCACCGAAGTCCCGATCTGAATACCTGCTTTGCGATTCGCCCAGATGCCGACGGAAAGCGGCTCGAGCAGCGCCGCGGCGTTATCGCTGATTTCGTCGGGCACGGGGTAGGCGAGCTCCGCCCTCACGGCGACGAACTCCGCCAGCGTTCCATCGATTGGAGGCGTGCCGTGGAATCGGATGTTGGGACACAGGTTGTATCTGCCAGTCCGGCACTGCTCGCAGCGGCGGCATGGCTCGCCCGGTTCGATCGCTACGCGCTCGCCCACACGGCCGGGTGAGACTCCCTCGCCGACACCGACTATCCGACCCGAGGATTCGTGCCCCAGGACCAGGGGCCGTTGGACAACGTAGTCGCCGATGCGGCCGTGCTCGTAGTAGTGGACGTCCGACCCGCAAACTCCCACCGAAAGAATCCGGACCAGCACCTCGCCTTCGGATGGCGCTGGAATCGGACGCTGCTCGATTCGAAGATCGCGCGGCGCATGCAGGACCGCTGTGGTCATGGTGCCGGTTGGTCGGCCTTGCGGGCCAGTTGACTTGGAAGTCGACGTGGTGGACACGGCCAAGCCCCACTATGGCACACGGGTCGGAAGCGGATTATCGTGCCGCCGCGCCGACGGATCGGTCACGTCCTGGCGGAAAGTCGAGCGGCCTCCTGGGGCGTGGCGGGACAGGCCGTAGCCTGGCTATGGAACAAAGATCGACAGGCACCTTGTGCATGGCCGTGTAGTGTTGGCCGTGGCCCCAAGGGACACGTTCAACGGACACGGAGTGGTCGCAAGGCAGACTCCGTGGTCGAAGAGGCGGTTCGTTGGGGTCGCTTCTTTTTCGCCTGCGGGTGCCGTCTACCTGCCTACGTTTCCTGTCTGCGCACCTGCGAACGCGCCAGCAAGAACTGGCCGGCGAATCCCACGACCAGCGCCACCAGCACGCCGAGGTTGGCGTAGGTCCAAGGGCCACCGTCTTTTGGTCCGAGGCCAAACGGATTGAGCAGATAACCCTGCCAGCTGAGCCACGCGGCGAAACCATTCGTGACGAGGCCCCAACCCAGGAAGGTCGCGACCAGCGTCGTGCCCACCGCGACCCAGCTGATTGGTCCGTACCGGCCGCGCGGGTCGTAAAGGTCGGCCTCCGAGTAGTCGCGCTTTCGCAGGAGGAGGTCGGCGAGGAAGACACCACACCACGCAGAGATCGGCACACCGAGGGTGATCAGAAAGCCTTCGAATGGACCGATGAAGTTGCTCGCGAACCACACCACGTAGATGGTGCCGAGAATCATGATCACGCCGTCGATCGCCGCCGCCGTCCAGCGCGGGACTTTCAGGCCGAGGGTGAGCAACGCCAGACCCGACGAATAGATGTCGAGCACCGCTCCGCCGATCAGGCCGCCGATCGCCACCAACGCGAAGAGCACCAGGTACCACGTGGGAAGCAGGGTGGTCAGCGCGCCGATCGGATCCGAGCCGATCGCCTGGCTCAACTTCTGGTCCGAAGCCGCAAGCAGGAGCCCGTACACGACCAGCAGGACCGGCGCAACTGCCGCGCCGAATGTCGTCCAGGCTACGACGCCCGCGCTCGAGGCAGAACGGGGCAGGTAACGCGAGTAGTCGGCGCCGCTGTTCACCCAACCGAGGCCGAAGCCGGTCGCGGCAAAGATCAGCGCGCCAAGCACCGCCTGGGGTGATCCATTGGGAATCGACGTCACGGTTCCCCAATTGATGTGGCCGACGGTCAGCACCACGTAGCCCACCGTGAGAATCGCGAGCGCAACGGTGAGGAACGCTTGCAGCCGCATGATCACGTTGAAGCCGAAGATGCCGGAGAAAACGACCACGCCCGCGACGAGCAGGAACGCGATGATCTTGGTTGCGTCGCCGCCGCCCCAGCCGAGCCGATCGAACACCGTCGCCGTGGCGAGGGTGGCGAGCGAAACCAGGACGGTCTCCCAACCAACAAGCAGGATGTATGACAGGGCCGCCGGGATCCTTCCGCCGTGGACTCCGTAGGCGGCGCGGCTGAGGACCATCGTCGGCGCGGACCCTCGCTTGCCGGCAAGGGACACGAAGCCGACCAGGAGGAAGGACAGGATCGTCCCAATAAGACCGGCGACGGTCGCCTGCCAGAACGACACCCCGAAGCCGAGCAAGAAGGAGCCGTAGCTGATGCCGAGCACCGCGATGTTGGCCGCGCACCACGGCCAGAACAGATCGCGAGGACGGCCCTTTCGTTCCGCGTCGGAGATGACGTTGATGCCGTTCTGCTCTACCGACAGGGTTTCCCGTGGTCGGACTGCCACCTCAGTCGCCATTGCTTCCCTCCCCAAATACCGACTGCTGAGCGCGCCGAAATGCTACTCCCAGCGGGTCGCGCCGAACTCTCGCAGCTCCTCGTCGGTGGGCCCTGCCGCGGGCCCGGGCCGCGACACCGCGTAAGCCGCCGCCCGGTTGGCCAAGCGGACCGCGTCAGGCCAGGTCATCCCACGCGCCAGCCCGGCCAGGTTGGCGCCGACGTGGACGTCGCCCGCGCCGCTGGTGTCGACGGCCTTCACCGGGACCGACGGAACGGTCAAGGGCGTGGACCCGGCGCGATGGATCGCCGCACCGTCGGGTCCTTCACGCAAAACCACGGTGGCCTCCTGCCGGACCAGGCTCATCACCGGCTGCAGGCCGCCGAGAGCGTCGAGCTCGCGCCTGTTGAGGCTCAGGATGTCCACCCGGCGCAAGGCAGTCGCGAGCCGCCCGGCCTCGATGTCAGCCACCAGCGGGCCAGGATCCAGGACCACGACCAGCTCCGACGCCAGGGTCGCCACGTGGTCGGCGATCGCGCCTCCTGCGTTCGGGTAGGCGAGGTCGTAGCCCGAGACGTAGACGGCGTCGCCGTCCCGGTACTCGATCGAACGCAGTGAGTCGGGAGCCACGACCGCGTCGGCGCCCGTGACTGTCACGAAGGTTCGCTCTCCGTCCGGCTCGATCAGGGCCAGAGTCCAGCCGGTGTCCAGATCGGGGCTCGGCGGCATGATCGCCAGCATTCCCTGGCCGGTCAGAGCGGCGCGCACGAGATCGCCAAACGGTCCGGTTCCATGCTGGCCGGCGTAGATTCCCGGCAACCCCAGCCTGGCCGCAGCCGAGAGCACGTTGAATGCCCCGCCCGCGACCATCCCGCGCTGCGACGCCAGCACGTCGCCTCCTCGGTCGGGGAACGCGGGCACCTCGAGGATGAGGTCAACGATCACGCTGCCCAGCGAGACAAGGCGCTTGATCACATTTGCGAGTGACAGCCTAGTGCCAATCCGCGTGAGTATCTTGCCGCGCCGGCTGGATGTCCTGCTCTGAGCCCCCCGGTCTGTGGTGCCCTAAGCAGCGCGCCGGCGCAGCTGGATGAAGATCAAGACGCTGCTCACCAGCAGCGCCGGCACATACATCGTCACGATCACCCAGTTCACGCCTAGACCATGGGTGAACACGCTGAAACGCATCGATTGGATGATGGCGTTGACTGTATCCAGCATCCCGACGGTGAGGCAGACCCACACCAACGCGATGGCCCAGGTCAGGCGATAGCGCAGCGCAAGCAGGGCGATCAGGGCGAGGACGGCCGTCGTGATGTCGCCGTAACCGATCATCGTGCGAAACTCCGCCGGCACCGCGGCGTCGACAGCCCCGGGAGCCAGGATCGTCCCGCCGACGATGCGGAAGGCATGCACCCAGAGCAGCGGCATCAAAGCAACCTCGCGCGGCAGTCCGGACAGGCGAGGCGCGACATACCACCATGCGATGAGCGTGTAAGCGGCCAGGCTGAGCGTGAACTGAATCCCAAATAGAACAATCGGTGGCATCGTCGACCACCGCGAACTCTAATCCAGGGACGAGTCCGGGCTAGCAGCCCACCCAACCGAACAGCTGCTGCAGCTTGATCCGGTCAAATCCTCGAACGATCGAATTGTTTCCCATCCGCAGCATCGGCACCCGGTCGCCGTCCAGCTGCTCCCACTCACGCATCGCGACCGGATCGCGGTCGATGGCCCGATACTCGAACTGAACGCCGAGCTCGTTCAGGAGGTCGACCATCGCGGTCGACTCTCCCGATTCGGCTGAGCCGTAGAGGATTGCTTCGGTGTCGCCCATCTCGTGTAAGTAACGTGAGGCTAGGTCGATTTCGGCGATAAAGCGAATCAATTGTTTCGATCCGAGCCATAGGCCGGCTCGATGCGACTAGGTTCGGACGACCGCCTTCAGCTCGCGCGAGGGTCTGACCTTGAGCGGAAGCGTGAAGTGGAATTCCGTCCCCTGACCGGCCGCGCTGTCGAACCAGATGCGGCCGCCGTGCATCTCGATGATCTGGCGCGCGATGGGCAAACCGAGGCCGGTCCCGCCACCGCCGTTCGCGTGACGGCCCGTGAACAGCCGATCGTCGAAGTCGTGAGGCATCCCCGGGCCGTGATCCTTCACGGTCACGGTCACCTGCTCGGCGTCCGACTCGCTGGTCACCACGACCTCAGCGCCCTTGCGCGAGAACTTGATCGCGTTGCCGACCAGGTTTGCCAGGACCTGGGCGACCTTTTCGCGGTCACAAGGCACCGCCGGGGCGGAATCGTCGAGCCTGGCCAGCAGCACACGCTGCGGACTGTCTCGGCGAATCGACTCGAGAACTTCCCTGATGACCTCATTGATGTCCATCCGCGCGACCTGAAGAACGGTTCGACCACTCTCCATCCGGTCGAGCTCTAGCATCTCGTTGAACGCTCGGTCCAACCGCTCGGCGTCGTGGTGGATGTCGTTCGCGTAAGCCCTCACCTCAAGTGGGTCGATGTGCTCCGAGTCTCGGATGACCTCACTGAAGCCCTCGATCCCGACCATTGCGGTCCGGAACTCGTGGCTGATGCGGGTCAGAAATTCGGTCTTGAGCTTGTTGAGCCTCTCGAGCACTGCGAGGTTTGCCAATGCGGTCGCCTCAGCCTCGTGCAGCAGGCGGCGCCTCCAGCGCTCCGCAAGCAGCACAACGGGAAACAAAGACGCGTAGAAAAGCGTGAGTCCGGCCGCCAGCAGCAGGTACAGCTGATTTGATTCGCGGTCGATGGCCGCCTGCACGGGCGTGTAGGGCAGGTACAGCTCAAAGGCCCCGCTCGGTGACGAGCTCCCCTTGAAGACCAACGGCACGTAGACCTGGATCAACGGGCCGATGAGATTGTCCTCCGCGTTCTCCGCGTCGCGGCCGTCGGTGAGGTTGGCGTTTGCCTTCCCGGCCAGCGCCTGGCCAAGGTCGTCGTCCACCGGGAAACTCTTGCCGATGATTACGTGGTTGTCCGAGTAGACGACCGTCCCCTTCCGATTCCAGACCTTGACACGGTCGACTTCCTCGCTGAGGGCGGCCCCCTGCAGCTTCTCGTCCATCGTCGCGATGTCGGCCGGGCTGAACCCGTCGGTCACCTGCTGAGCATTGAGGAGCGGTTGGATGCCGACCTGAGTTATGAGCGTGGCGCTGCTCCGCGCCGTGTCCAGGTACCGCCGTTGAACGTCCGCATTCAGCTCGTGCGCCAGCACCGCTCCCAGGGCCACCACCGGCACCAGGGCGAGCAGTCCGAAGCGAACAAGCGATCCCATTCCGCTAAGCCCGTATTTCGTGGTGGCGAGCATTCTGCCACCGGGCCTGCGGCGCTCGGCCTTCTTAGGCTAAGTGTCAACCCCAAACGGGCGACGGTCGACCATCAGTGGCTCGGCGACCGCCTCCGCAACCGACCGCTGAACCACCGAAAGCTCGGTGATGGGAGCCACCGCTCGGGCAGCCAAAGCACGAGCGCGGACCAGCCCGCGCCGAGGAGCACGCCGCCGATGACGTCGCTGGGCCAGTGATCACCGGCCCAGACCCGCGCGATGCACGTCAGCACGATCACGGTGGTCGCCACCAGCCAGATGGCGGGTCGGTAGACCGGCTTGATTCGCGGCGCCAGGGACACCGCGAGCATGAAGCTCATCCAGGTGAAGAAGACGGCATGTCCGCTCGGGTAGCTGAAACCGCTGGCCGGGGTCAGGATGTGGACCAGGTCGACAGTCGGCCTCTGGCGCGAGACGAGCAGCTTGATGATGTTGTCGAGCAGGCTCGAGACGCTGCCGATCAGCATCAGCCACCCCGCGCGGCGCTCAACCACGAAGAGCGCAACGATTGCGATGACGCCGGCCAGGACCTGCCAGTAACCCGCCGTCACGTTGATCAGCTCCATCGGGTACACGATCGGACCCCAGTTGAGGCCCTGGATGAAGGTCGTGATCCTGACGTCGATGGGCAGCCAAAAGCCATCCAGGACGAGGACGGTATCGATGCCGAACAACACGAACATCGCCAGCGCGGTCCAGCCCAACCAGCTCCTGGCGGCTTCCTGAGGCTCGCCGGCAAGAATCTCCTTCGCGGCTTCCTTCGGTTGCGCGCTCATCGAGGCAGGATGACCTTGAGCGCGCTGAGCTCGGCCGAGATCGACGCGGGGGTCAGGCCGACGCGGATGTTGTCGGCGTAGATCCGAGCCCGCGGCTTGGTGGTGACCTGCAGCTTGCGGAACCTGAACCGCTGGCCGAGACCCTCCTCGCCATCCTTGGAGAGCACAGTGCGGGCAAGCACACGCCTGACGATGTCAGTGCGGTTCGAGCCGGCGTGGACCGACAGCTCGAGGAAAGGATCCTCCGGCGTCTTGTCGCTCACGGGCATCTGAGTGCCGATCGACCTGGTGTTCGTGAAGACCAGCGACATGGCGCTTCCCTCACCGGTGATATCGCCGGTCAGCTCGTAACTGAACTGCCTGGCCGTGATCACCCTCCTGGCCGCGTCGGCGAACGCCCCGAAGGCCAGGTCCTTGGCCGCATCGCCCGCGGCTATGGTCGCGCCGAACAACCCGATTGCGGCAGCCTCCAGGAAAACAGTGCCGTTGACGCGACCGAGGGTGATGGGATGGGGCTTTCCGTTCTTGACCACTCGAATGGCCGCGTCGACGGTTGTAGGCAGGTGCAGCGATTTCGCGAAGTTGTTGAATGTCCCCATGGAGATGATCCCGACTGGGTGCTTTGAGTCCACGAGCCTGCGGACGACCCATCCGATCGTCCCGTCGCCCCCGGCGACAATCACCGTGGCGGTGCGCGTGATCAGATTGTCGAGGTCCATCCTCGGATCGAACTCGACGATCAGACTGCCGTCGAACGCCTTGCGGATCTTCGCTTCGACGTCCGGATTCATCGATCCCGCCCTGGGGCTCAGGATCAAGAGGCTCGTGGCACGCGCGGTCTGGAGCCTGACGGCGCTCATCTGACTCCCACGAGTTTGCGCGCCGCCGCGGTTATGCCGCTCCCGAGCTGCCCAGCAAGCGCATCCATCGCGCGCAGACAAGGGAGTGGAGGCCCAGCGCGATGAATCCGAGCGCGACGGTGCCCAGGACCAGGTGTCCAAACGGCTGGGCGAGCAGAAACATGAAAGCTCCGCCAAACCCCTGGACCTTGGCGGGGTCATGGTGGACCCCGGCCTGGACGATGAACCAGCCGATGACGAGGAAGACGACGCCCCGCGAAAACATCCCGAAGCGGCCGAGCGCAACAGCGACCTTGCGCTGCATCTCGCTCATCTCCGCGCCATTGAGGTCTCGCTTGAAGACAGCGCGATAGGCCTCGACGAACTGGCCCAGGCCGACGCCGATCCCGCGATCGCCGCGTACGACACCGCGCTCGAGATAAAGCCGAGTCTCTCCAAGTAGCCGGACGGATCGCTGCCTCGATGCAGCGGATCGAAGATCGCCCGTATGAGACCCCAGACCGAATAGGCCGCCAAGCCGACGATGATCACGAGCAGGACGAACTTCCCGAACGGGTTGGCGATCAGGAAGACCACGCTGCCGGTCAGATCGACCGCCTGTCCGTCGGGCTTTGACATCGCAATCCGAAGCGCAAGCACGCCCATGACGGCGTACAGGGCCCCCCGCACCACGTAGCCAAGCCTCTCGAGCAGCTCGAGGCCCGGATTCGCGGCGGCCTGCTTGACCGAATTCGCGTTCGCCTGAATCGTCGCCATGCTTCGAAGGGAGAACGGTTGAGGGCGACAAGTCAGCGAACTTTCGCCAAGAGACCGTTGCCGTACGGTGATGGTGTGGCCAGGGTCGAACGCTATGGCCCCGGTGAAGAGGCGACCGAGTTCGACCCTGGCGACTTCGTGCTGACCCACCGCCACAACCCGATCTCCCGGCTGATCAGCGCTGGCCAGCGCTGGCGCTTCCGGGGCGCCGAAGCCGTCTACGCGCATTGGAGCCATTCCGCCCTGGTGGTCGGCAGAGACGGTGCGCTTGTCGAGGCGGAGAGCACTGGGGTTCGCCGCAGCCCGATCTCCAGGTACAGGGCGAACGAGTACCACCTCGTTCGGCTCGGCCCGGAATTCGGCGCCGACGGCCGGCGGCGCTCTGTGGACTACGCGAACGCCCAGGTTGGGAAGGCTTTCGGTTATCTCGCTCTTCTTGGGTCGGCCATCTTCCTGCTCACCGGATGGTCGTTACGGCTGATGCGCGCCGATCACCAGATCTGTTCCGGGCTCGTTGTTCGCGCACTGCATGCGGGCGGCCTGCTCCTGGACCTCGACCCTGACATCACGCTGCCTGCCGACCTGGCCACGCGGTTCGGCGTGCGAGCTCGAACCTGAGTAGCTACAGTCCCCGGCCTGGCTTGGACCTGCGCCCCCGATACATGGGGAGGCCTAGTAAGCGCCGGTGCGCACGCCCAGCTCGCGCAGCCAGCGCCGGTAGGCGATCGCCGTCCTGTCACTCCGTAGGTGAAGCTCCGCCTGCAGGTCCAGCGGCAGGAGCTCCGGCCGCTGCGACTCCAGGATGGGACGGTCCTGGGCGAAGATGCGGTCCTGGAAGTCGACCATCTCCGAGGTCGGCTCGTAGTCCATCGCCATCCACATCCACGCGCTGCTGTCAACCGCATCGTGCGGTGTCACTGACAGCAGCATTCCGAAGGAGTGCTCCCCGTGTTTGATGAATGACGCGGAGAGCGGGCGGTGGACGCGGTAGGTGTAGGTCACCGTCGCGCCATGGCCGGTCGCGTACGGGTCGGGCTGATAGACCTTGACTCCCGTGGCCAGCACGCCGTCGGCACTGACGACGGCGTCGTAGTCGGCAATCTCCGGACGGGAACGGTCGCCGAGGATGCCCTCATGAACAAATGGAAAATGACCCACGTCGAGAAAGTTCTCTATGACGCGAGGGCCACTGGCTTTCACGTGATAAGGCCCGGACATCAAAACGTTGTGTCCGGGATCGTCCATCAGCTCGAATGCCGGGATATCCGTCGCGCCGCTGCCGAGCGTGACCCAGACGACGCCGTGCCGCGCTTTCGCCTGATACGTCGCAACCCTCGCCTTTGCCGGCGGGGTCTGCTCAGGGTGCGCCGGCATCAAGACGCAGCATCCGTCCGAGCCGTACGTCCAGCCGTGATACGGGCATTCGAGCCGGACGCCGTCGACGATGCGTCCGAGCGACAGACGTGTTCCGCGGTGCACGCAGAGGTCGCGCCAGGCATGAAACTCCTCGCCCGAGCGCCAGACGACGAGGTCTTCGCCGAGGACCCGAGCAGCCAGCGGTCCCCCGTCGGCGAGGTCCTCGACGCGCGCTACGGGATGCCAGTCCTCGACCAGGACCGGGTCGTCGAGCATCCCGCCTAGGACTGAGCCCGGTCGAGCACCGCCACCAGGTTGCGCGCCGACACAAGGCCGAGCGGATTTCCCTGCCCGTCCACGACCGGCAGGTGGCGGACGCCGAGACTCATCATCTTCAACGCCACTACGCTCACATCTTCATCCGCGGTGACGGTGGCCGGGTCCGCGGTCATGATCACGCCGGCCGCCGTTTGGCTCGGATTCACTCCATCGGCGATCGCGCGCACGAGGTCTCTTTCAGTGATGATGCCGACCAGCGCGCCGTCCGACATGACGGCGACCGAGTCTGCGTCATGGCCGCGCATCTGGCGCGCCACCTCCGCCAGCCTGGTCTGCGGGTCGACCGAGAGCAGGCGGCCGGGCGGCAGATCCCTGACTTTCACCCTTCACTTCACCTCGTAACTGATTGGCACCATGCGCTGTGTGCTCTTCGGCGGTCTTGTGTAGCTGCGCTTTTGGCGAGGCGGCAGCTTGATCTCGTCGTGCGGCACTTCCTCAAACGGGATGAGCGAGAGGAAGTGGCTGATCAGATTCAGGTGCGCGGCGCGTTTGTTGTCCGTCTCGACGACGTTCCACGGCGCTTCCTTGATGTCGCAGTACGCAAACATCTGATCCTTCGCCTCCGAGTAGTCCACCCAACGCGCACGCGCTTGGAGGTCCATCGGACTGAGCTTCCATCGTTTGCTGGGGTCATTGATGCGGCCGAGGAACCGCCGCTCCTGTTCCTCGTCGCTGACCGACAGCCAGTATTTGATGAGGATGACGCCGGCGCGGACGAGCATTCGCTCGAACTGCGGGCACGTCCGCATGAACTCTTCGTACTCGTCGTCGGTGCAAAAGCCCATCACATGCTCGACGCCCGCGCGGTTGTACCAGCTTCGGTCGAACAGAACCATCTCGCCCGCGGACGGCAGGTGGGCGATGTAGCGCTGGAAGTACCACTGCGTTCTTTCTCTCTCGGTCGGCGCCGGAAGCGCCACGACCCGGACATACCGAGGGTTGAGCAGCGCAGTCATGCGCTTGATGACGCCACCTTTGCCGGCCGTGTCGCGTCCTTCAAAGAGAACGACCACCCTCAGCCCACGATGCCTGACCCACTCCTCGAGCTGCACCAGCTCGACCTGGAGCCGGCGGAGCTCTTTTTCGTAGTCGGCCTTGGACAGGGCGGTTTGCTTCTTGGGCGGCCACTGGCCGTCTTTCTTCTTCCGCTTCTTGTCCTTCCTGGCGACGGCGGTAGGCATTCCTGGCCCCTTCGTAAGTCAGGTCGAAAACGCGTCCAACTGTAGTGGCTAACCGGGCGGTCTGGGGAACCAACATCACCAGGCGAGGGCATCGGGCGGAACATGCGCGAGGTCGGGGGCGATCCAGTCCGCATCAGCCAGCTGCGCCGCGTCGAAAGTGGACGTGATGCCCAGGCAGCGAGCTCCCGCCGCCTTGGCCGCAGTCACCCCGCTCACGGCATCCTCGACGATCAGGCACGCCGACGCCGGCAGCCCTACGCGGCGGCATGCTTCCAGGAATATGTCCGGCGCGGGCAGGTCTTCACGAATTCAACGGCACCACTCAGCGGCCGCAGCCGGCCTTTGATGACCCGGAGGTAGATCTCGTACAGGCGAGCCTTGTCGCGCTCCAGGTCCAGCTCGATGCCTAGCCGATCGGCCACGCCGCCGATGTATCTGTCTTCTCCCATCCCGATAAACGGCTTGAAATCGTCGGCCGTCACTACCTGACCCTTCTCGGCGAACAGTGCGATAGCGGCCTCGGCGAGAAGCGGTTCAGAGATCGCGAGGACGCCGTCGAGGTCGAAAATCACTCCACGCAATTGACGGGCTTTCAATCCGGCAGCTTCGACGCCGGCGCCATCGTGTTCGACCTCGACGGCGTGCTGGTCGACACCATGCCCGCGATTCGAGCCGCCTGGGCCGAGTGGGCAACGTCCCGGGGCGTTTCACCTGACGTCGTGCTCTCGGACATCCACCTCACCGCGCTGGAGCTCATCCGGAAGTTCGCTCCAACGGTGGATCCGGTCGCCGAGGCACTCAACATCGCTTCGCGTCAGGCAACGCTGCATGCCTCAGTTATCGCTTTGGACGGAGCGGCCGAGCTCATCGCCGGCCTGCCGGTTGGCGGCTGGGCGATTGTGACCTCGGCCAGGCGCGAGCCGGCGTTGCGCCATCTCGCGTTGGCCGGCCTACAAGTGCCCCAGGTGCTCATCAGCGCCGAAGATACCCCGCGCGGAAAGCCCGATCCCGCCGGTTACCGGCTGGCGGCCCAACGGTTGGAGGTGCCGGCGAACGCGTGCCTCGCGGTCGAGGACAGCCCGGCGGGAATCCGCGCCGCGCGTGGCGCCGGCATGACGGCGCTAGGCGTGACGAACACGCATGCAGCTTCCGAGCTGCGCGATGCCGATGCGGTTATCGCGTCACTTGCCGGCATCGAGGTGACCCTGGAGCCACTGCAGGACGTCCGCAGGATGCGTATCCGGTGGAAATACGGGATAGAAGACCTTCACGATCGTGCCTGACTCGGCGACCAGCGTCAGCCGCTTGTAAAGGTGCAGGCCGCCGGCGCGGAAGGTGGGGAGGCCGGGATCTCTTGATAGGTCGAGATCCGGGTCGCTGAGCAGCGGAAACGTGATGCTCTTTCGAGCCGCGAACTGCGCCTGCGCCTCGCTCGTTTGCGCCGAGAGGCCCATCACCGAAGCGCCGGCCGCCTGGAACGACGGCTCTCGGTCGCGAAAAGCGCAGCTCTCAGCCGTGCAGCCGGTCGCTCCCGGAATATCGGCCCATCCGGGTGCCGGCAGGTCAGGCGTGCCGGTGGCGTGCGGATACACATAAAGGACGAGCGTGCCGACGATGCTCGTGAGGTCGACGGCCGATCCCGATGTGGAGGGGAGGCTGACTTTGGGCAGTCTCTTGCCTTCCAGGCCGGCCGCCCCTCCGTCGTCGATCGGCGCGGGAAACCGAGAGAAGTCGGACATCAGCCCGCCAGCAGCGCCTTCAACTGTGCCGGGCTGATGTTCCCGCCGCTGCAGATCAGCGCAAGGCGGCGTCCCCGTAGCTGGTTGCGCAGCTTTAGGGCGCCGGCCAGCGCAGCGGCCCCGGCGGCCTCGACCAGGGTCCGCGTTTTTTCGATCATCAGCGCCGTCGCTGCATCGATCTCGTCGTCCGAGACAAGAACGAAGTCGTCCAGCAGCCTGCGCATGATTCGCTGCGGCAGCTCGAATGGCGCCGCTGTCGAGAGGCCTTCGGCACGGGTCCGGTTGGGCGAGTCCTGGAGGGAGCCGGATTTCCAGCTCAGATAGGCAGATTGGGCCTGGTCGGACTGGACCCCGATCACCTTGATCTCAGGATTCACCGCTTTGGCCGCGATGCACGCGCCGGCCGCACCTGACCCGCCCCCGATCGGAACGATGACGGTGTCGATGCGAGGATGCTCCTGAAGCACCTCCAGGGTGTGGGTCCCGACGCCGGCGATCAGGAGCGGCTCGTCACCCGAATGGATGTAGCGGTAGCCGTGCTCGCGCGCAAGCCGGTCGGCGTTGCGGCGTGAGTCGTCGTAGCGGTCGCCGTCGAGGATCACCTCGGCGCCCATGTCTTGCATCGCCTCGACCTTGACCGGGTTGGCCGCGGCGGGCGCGCAGATGATGGCGCTGACCCCGAAAAGCCGGGCCGCGAAGGCAACCGATTGGCCGTGGTTGCCGGTCGAGGCGGCGATCACGCCGCGCCGCCGCTCGTCGTCGCTGAGCCGGCTGACGAGGTTGATCCCGCCCCTGACCTTGAACGCGCCGGTTGGGTTGTGGTTCTCGTGCTTCACGTGGAGCTCAGTCCCGACCAGGCGCTCGAGCGCGGGATAGCGGCGAAGAGGCGTGGGTGTCAGGTACGGCCGGATCTGCCTGGCCGCGTCCAGCACGTCCGCAAAGGTCGGCTCCTCGAGATCAGGCATCGCTGACAGATTAGGCATCTCGGCTAACCGGGATCGAAATGCGCGCCTGTCGCTCAACATATCGGCCGTGCCAAGGGCGATCGGAAAAGCGATGCTGGTCGGTGCCCTCGTGTTCGCCGCCGCTGCGTGCGGCTACGACACAAGCGCGACGTTCAACGCGGATGGCTCGGTCACTGTAGGGATGAAGTTCCTGTTCCCGAAATCGCTGATGCAGGGAACCAGCGGCGCCTCGGTGTCCGGCTTCAGTGCGGCGGACATCGCATCGGCCAACACCCAGCTCCAGAAGCAGTACCCCGGCGGCAAGATCGCCGTCGTAACCGAAGGCGACGAGACCGGCGCCCTCGTCTCGATTCCTTTCAGGTCTGAAAAGGACGCCTTTGCCTTCCTGACGCAGCCCTCGAAGCTGAATCCCGCCGGCGCGACGAGCGGCTCGGCGATCAATCTCTCCAACACCGGCGGCATGTTCACATCGGCGACCCACAGCACCTCGGGCCAGTCGGACACGTATACGTTCAAGACGGCGCCGGCGGCCAAGCCGACGCCCTCGCCTGGCGCGCAGCAGATGATCAGCCAGGACGAGCTCGCATCGATTTTCGTGATCACGTTCGCCGTCACACTGCCCCACGCGATCAGCTCCGCTCCAGGTGCGCTGTTCACGCTCGACCGCAAGACTGCGATCTGGAAGCTGTCGTGGACCCAGACGCAAACGTTGACCGCGACCACCGGGGCCGACGCCGGGCTCGTCGCAAACGTGGCTTCTCCGCTCCAGGATTTTCGACTCGTGATCGCGGTCGGCTTCATCGCGATCGCGGTCGGTTTCGTGCTGGGAATGTTCATTCCCTGGCGCGGAATGCTCCACCCGGCTCCTCAACAGGCGGTTCAGCCCGTCGCCGTGGAACCAACCCCATCCCAGGCCTCGCATGTGAGCGACGCGCCGACGGCGTGGCCCGGTCCGCCGCCCGAGGCACCGCCTCCGACCAAGCTGTAAGCGCCGACTCGCTGAACCAGCCGACAATTAGGGCGTGTCAGGTCAGCTAAAGTTCGGCGTCTTCCTGCCCCAGGGATGGCGCATGGATCTGGCGGACATACACGACCCGGTCGAGAAGTACGAAACCATGTCGCGCTGCGCCAATGAGGCTCAGGAAGCCGGCTATGACGCCGTCTGGCTCTACGACCACTTCCACACCGTGCCGACGCCGCAGCTCGAGGCGGTGTTCGAATGCTGGACCTCGATGGCGGCGCTGGCGCGCGATACCAGCACGATCCGTCTCGGCCAGATGGTGACCTGCAACAGCTATCGGCCGCCGTCGCTGCTCGCGAAGATGGCGAGCTGCATCGACGTCATGAGCCACGGCCGGCTCATCCTCGGCATAGGCGCGGGCTGGTACCGGCACGAGTACGAGGCTTACGGGTACGAGTATCCCGACACGCCGGACCGGCTGCGCATGCTTCGCGAATCGCTGCAGGTGATCAAGGCAATGTGGACCCAGGACGAGGCGACATTCGACGGTCGCTTTTACCGGATCCGTGGCGCCGTCAATGAGCCGAAGCCGGTCCAGAAGCCGCACCCGCCGATCTGGATCGGCGGCGGTGGGGAGAAGGTGACGCTGAAGCTCGTCGCCCAGTACGGCGACGCCTGCAACTTCAACGCGGACGTCGCGACCGTGCGCCACAAGCTCGAGGTCGTGCGGCAGCACTGTGAGGCGGTGGGCCGCGACTACGACTCGGTGTTGAAGACGATCGAGTTCTACACGATCCTAGGCGACAAGCGCGAGATCGACCGGGTCGTCGCCGACCAAGCCCGGCGCACGGGCCAGGACGAGGAGTTCATCCGTTCGTGGCACCCGCTGCATGGCGATGCGGATCGGATCGCTGAGATCGTCAACGAGTACGCCACGCTGGGGATCGAGTACTTCATCGTCAACCTTCCGAACGCCGCCGAGGGGGGCGTGTTCAGCCGCTTCGCGGAGGAAGTGTTTCCTCAGCTCGGCTTGCGAGCCCGCGTCTAGACGCCCATACTCGCCGCAACCGGCAAAACCGCGCGACAACCCAAGGACGCCCGGCATGATCTCCCTCGTCAGGCGCAGGCCTCTGGCGTCGTACGTCGTGATCACGTTCGCCTGGACCTGGGTGGTGCTCTTGCCTCATTCTCTGTCGGTGCCGTGACCTCGCAACGGGCTCGGCTGCTCGGCTGGCTTGGCTTGGGACTGACGCTGGCGTGCATCCCGCTGACTGCGCTCATGCTGTCGCAGCACCTCAGGGCCTTTCTTCCCGGGGCAGCCATCTGGAGCACGGTAGTTGCCTTCATCGGAGCTGTCGCCTTCTCACTCGTGGGGGCCCTGATCGTCTCCCAGCATCCCCGTCACGCGATCGGCTGGATCTTCTCCCTGTCCGGGCTGGCTACAGCGGGCGCGGTCGTGCTGGGCGCTTACGCGGAGCTTGCCCTCGCACCGGGCTGGTCATTGCCCGCGGCGTCACTGGCAAACAACGTTTCGCACGTCCTCGTCCAGAGCGGCATCTTCCTTCCGCTGACCTTGGGCCTTCTTCTCTTCCCCGATGGCCGTCTGCTGTCGCGCCTCTGGGGTTTTGCCGCCGCTGCGGCGGTGCTCGGGCTGGTGGTACGTCTGATCGCCGACGCCGTCGTCACGCCGTCCAACGCCTTCGATTTCGGCGACATCGGGGTGCTGCTCACCGTGGCCTCAGCCATTGCTGGGCTGGCCGCCCTCGCCTTGCGCTGGCGGAGGGCTGGTCCGGTGTTGCGGCAGCAGCTGAAGTGGATGGCGACGGCGGCGGCCGTGGTGGTGCTTGCATTCATCGGCGACATCGCCGTCAACATCTGGAACCACAACCTGCTCTCGAATGACGCCGAGTTCCTTGTCTTCACGCTGACCTACACCCTGGTGCCCATCGCCGCCGGGGCCGCGATCCTTCGCTATGGCCTCTACGAGATCGACTTCATCATCAATCGGGCGATCGTCTACATCGCGCTGACCGCGATTCTTGCGGGACTCTATGCCGCGTTTACCGGAACCCTCCAGCGCATCTTCGTGAGCGCCACGGGACAGTCCTCTGACGCGGCGATCATCATCACGGTGGCGTTGATTGCCACCTTGTTCACGCCGGTGCGGAACGCCTTGCAGCGACTCGTCGACAGCCGTTTCAAGGATGCCCGGGATCTCGAACGCTCGATGCAGTCTCTCGAAAGCGAGATCGGAGCGGTGATCGACGTGATGGACGGCGAGAGGCTCGCCGAACGGCTCGTGCGAACTGCGCGAGAGGGGGCCGACGCCACCGGCGCGGCGCTATTCCTCAACGGAGATTTGGATGGCCAACCAAGCTACATTTCGGGCACCTGGTCGGGCGACGCGGTACTCGTCGTTCCGCTTCGTGCCGGGGATCGCGAGGTGGGCCGGATCGCCCTTGGTCCGCGCCGGCACGGAGTGCCCTACGCACAACGTGAGCGCGAGCGACTACAGAAGGCCGCCGACGTGGTGGCGGTCGGCCTGACGCTGGGCCGCGGCAGGCAGCAATCCGAGCTCGTCGCCAACTGATGCGACTGTTCGGTACGGGCCGCGCCGCGGGCGGATGGGGGATCGTGTTCGTGGTCATCCTGCTGATAAGCGCGGCGATGGTGTCGCTGCCGACCGGCGCCGAGACCGGGACGAAGATCGCAACCTTCTATAAGGCGCACGGGTCGGTGATCGCGCTGCAGCAAATCCTCGGCGCGATCGCGGTGGCGCCGTTTGTCGCGTTTGCCCTCTCGATAGGGCCGAATCGGTGGCTCAAACCCGTGGTTGCCGTGTTCGTCGCCTTTGAGCTTGCGACCAACGCAATTCCGCTCGTCATGGTTGCCATGTCCAATCTGTCCGCGGATACCGCGTACACGCTGACCGTGGTCGAAGACTTCGCCGACGCCGGGTTGTTCGTCTCGGTCGCCGCGTTCGCGATTGTCGCGCCGATGGGCGACTCGCTGTGGATCCGCGCAATCGGGATCGCCGTCGCGATCGCCTGCGTGGCGCGAGCGGTGGCCGGCCTGGTTGGTATTGGCGCACTCGACTTCGTAGCGCCGCTGGCATTTATCGCCTTTGTCCTGCTCCTGAGCCTCCGACTGTTGCTCGGAGCCGACGAGGGAGGACCCGCCCGTCCAGCGGCGCACCGAGCCTGAGGACCGTTTCGAATCGCACTGAACCCTCAGCTCACAGCGCTCACCGACCTGGTTACCCTGACTGGAGCCACGTATGTTCCAAGGTGGAAAGATCGAAGTCAACCCGTTCTTGAGGTACCTGTACAGCGGGAAGAACATCGTCGGCGCCATCCTGGCGATCCTCGGGTTGCTGCTTGTCTTCACGGGCGCGATCAGGAGCGTTTTCTGGCCAGTCGTGGTCGGAGTGATGTACGGGATCGGTGCGCTGCTAGCGCCCGGCCCGCCGAAGGTGGCAGCGGGCGGAACGTCATTTGACCCCGAGAGCATTCGGCGCAGCCTGCAGCGCCAGCTGAACATCGCCTATGGAAAGCTGACGCCCGACCTCGAGGCCAAGCTGCAGGACATCGCCGACACGATCATGGGGATCCTTCCGCACTACGCTGATTTCCCGCCTGGGTCGCCTGACCTGTTTGTCGTCGGCCGGACAGCGACGGACTATCTACCTTCGGCGCTGCAGGCTTACGTCAGCCTTCCCCGAGCCTACGCGACGCTGCACAAGATGCAGAACGGGAAGACGGCCGACCAGATACTGGGCGAGCAGCTGACGCTTCTCGCGGCCAAGATGAATGAGGTCGCGGACGCGGTGCAAAAGAAAGACTCCAACGCTCTCCTCGCCAACGGGCGGTTCCTCGAGGAGAGGTTCGGCGCCTCGCCGCAGGCGCTGCCGCAGGCCGCCGGCTAGACGTGGATCTCGGGCTGGACGGCCGCGTCGCCATCGTGACCGGAGGCGCGTCCAACCTCGGGCGGGCGATCACTCTGGGATTCGCCGGTGAAGGAGCGCGCGTCGTGATCGCCGACGTCGATGAGCAGCAGGCGAAGAAAGTCGCAACCGAGGCTCCCCACGGCACCGTCGTGGCGCGGCACACCGATGTCACGGACTGGGATTCAGTGTCCTCCACGGTGCAGTTCACGCAAAGCTCGATGGGAGGGGTTGACATTCTCATCAACTGCGCCGGCTGGACCGTCGACCGCCTGTTCGTGGAAAAGCCGCGGGCCGAGTGGGAGCGCGAGATCGCCATCGACACGTGGGGCTTCATCAACAGCGTTCGCGCGGTCCTCGACCCGATGATGCAGCGCGGTTATGGCCGCATCGTCTCGATCGGGTCGGACGCGGGGCGTATCGGCGAGTGGCGGGAGGCCGTTTACAGCGGCACGAAAGCCAGCGTGATCGCGATGTCGAAAGCAATCGCCCGCGAGGTCGGGAAATACGGCATCACGCTCAACGTCGTGTGTCCGGGGCTCATCCCCGGCTCGCCCGAGACCTCAGGCGACGAGTCAATGTGGTCGTCGGACCAAGCAGCGATGTTCACCCCCGAGGTGCGCGAGAAGGCCGCCAAGGGCTATCCGCTGCGTCGCCTCGGAACTCCGGACGACGTCGTGCCGGCGGTTTTGCTCCTCGCTTCCGACCGCGCGTCGTACATCACCGGCCAGACGCTGTCGGTCAGCGGCGGCTACACGATGATCTGAGCAAGGATCTCATCGCGGAGCTTCCGCCAGCGTTCGAGGCGGCCCCGTCCCGCCAGCGGAAAGATCATCGAATCGAGCCCGGTCGCCTGTAACCCGCGTAAGCGCTCCACGCACTCGGACGGGGTGCCCACGATCGCCAAGGTGCGCACCAGTTCGTCCGACACGGCGCCGCTGTGCGTCGCGTGCGTCGACAGATGCTCGGCGTAGTCATACGACTCCTCGCTGGCTTTGATCTCGTCGCGAAACGGGACAAGGCTCTCGGGCAGCTCGCGGTGGTGGGCGAGCAGGCGAGCCTGCGTCGACGCCCACGAGCGCACGTCATCAGGTGACGCGGCGACGGTCGCGATGAATTCAATCTCGAAGGTCCTTCGGTCTCTGCCCGCCGCTTTCAGCCCGCCCTCGACCCACTCGACCTGCCGGCGCACCATGTCGGGCTGCGCGGGACCCATGACGATCGCGCCGTCCGCCTGGCGGCCCGCCAGCTGGCACATCCGCTCCTGGCTCACCGCGAGGTAGATCGGAACTGCGTCGACCCTGGAGCGAAAGAAGCCGATCGCTTCCTCGACCTCAACCACCTTCTGGGGCTTGAGCCCGATTCCGTAGAGCGCCGAGTCACCGGCGCCGAGGCCGAGGATCGCCCGCCCATGCGAGATCTCGGCAACCGCGGCGATCGCGTTGGCCGTGACCGTCGGGTGCCGCGTCACCGCGTTGGTGACGCCGGTGCCGAGGCCAATTCTTGTGGTGTTCAGGGCGGCCACGACCAGGCCGGTGTAGACGTCTTTCATAGCGAGCTGCGAGTCGATCGCCCAGAGCCGCCGAACACCTTCTGCTTCGAGTCCCTTGACGAACTCGGCCCAGCTGTCGAACGACTGGCGCGGGCTGATCCCGACGCTGACGTCGAAGGCCGTCACCGGTTTTCGGGGCGCGAGCGCCGCGACATGGATTCCTTGCGGCGCCGTACGGCCTCGTTGCGCTCGGGGCTGGCGGCCGCCTGGGCGCGTACCTGCTGCGCTTTCTGAAGGTCCTCGCCCACGATTGCCCGAGCGGCGATGAGGTTCAGGCTCGCCTTGGTGCCCTTCACCGCCGCGAGCGGCGAGGTGGCCAGCTTCTCGGCAAGCTCCTGGACGCGCTTGGGCACCTGAGATGCGGGCAGGATCTCGGTCACGAGGCCCCACTGGTGTGCTCGCTCCGCGTCCAGCTCTGGCATCGCCAGCAAGAGGTCAGAGGCTCGGGCAAGCCCGCAGATCTGCACCAGGCGGGCGAGGAACTGATAGCGGTAGACCACGCCGAGGCTGACCGCCGGGACCGACATCCGCAGGTCATCGGACGCGATCCTCAGGTCGCAGCTCAGCGCTATCTCGACTGCCGCGCCGTGACAGTGACCGTGAATCTGAGCGATGACCGGCGCGGGACACGCGCGCAGGGCGCTGACGGCTTCGCCGATGAATGCGTCCGCGTCGAGGTCTTCGACGGAACCGGCCAGGCGCGAGATGTCATATCCCGAGGAAAAGGCCTCAGTCCCAGCGCCTCGGAGGATCACGATCGCCGCCCCGACGCCGTCGGTTTGGAGCGCTTCGGCGAGCGCGGTGAGCAGCTCCGGATCCAGCGCGTTGCGCCGCTCGGCTCGGTCGATTGTGAGGGTGAGGATCTCGTGTGATCCCCACTCGCGACGCAGGGCGCCAGACATCAGCCGAGGAAGGCGTTGATCGAAGCCGCCAGCTCGCACGGCTTCTCGACCGGTATCGGATGGCCTGCTCCCGTCATGACCTCGAGCCGGCTCCCAGTGATGCCTGCAGCGATGATCTCGGCCGCTTTCGGGGGGCAGTGGCGGTCGAGGTCGGAGGCGACGATCAGCGTCGGCGCCGTGATGCGGTGCAGCTCGGTGTCGAGCGGCGAGGCGTTGAGCGCCGCCATCGCCGCGCACGCGTTGCCGTAACCGTGCGGGTCGGCGGTCGATTGGCGGCGGATCAGCAGACCCTCTTCCAGCTCCGCCGGCGATTCTCTGTAGACATCGGCGGTGTCGCCGTCGAGCGTCGCGCGAAGTTGCGGGTCGTCGCGCTCGACCATCTCCACCCGCTGCCGGTACCAGTCCGCCGCGGCGCGGCCGACTCGACTCGAGGTCGCGACCAGGACGAGCGCGTCGATGCGCTCTGGGTGATCGATCGCCGCCCGCATCGCGATCGTGCCGCCGAGCGAGAAGCCGGCGACGGCGGCGCGTTCCACGACGAGCGCATCCATCAGCGCGACCAGATCGGACCCCAGCTGCGCAAGTGTTCCCTCAGCCTTACCGAGCGTCGTCTCGCCGTGACCCCTCAGGTCATACATGAGCACGCGGTGGCGAAGCATCAGGTCAGGGAGCGCGCGGCGCCAGGCGCGGTGGTCGTCGGCGAGACCGTGAACGAGGATCAGCAGGTCGCCGCGCCCGGCCTGAAACCACGTGACGTCGATGTCGTCACATCGCGCGAGCATATTCACGCAGCGCCTTGCGATTGACTTTGCCCGGGCCCGACACGGGCAGCTCGTCGAGTCGATGCACCGCCACAGGCCACTTGTAGTGAGCCAGGCCACGCCCATCCAGGAACCGTTCGAGCTCCTCTCTATCGAGCTCCCCGACCACGAATGCAACAGGTACTTCGCCGAGCTCAGGGTGCGGCCGGCCGACGACACATGCGTCGAAAACGGCCGGATGCATGCGTAGCATCGACTCCACCTCGTACGGGTTGATGTTCGTGCCGCCCCTGATGATGATGTCCTTCACACGACCGACGACGTGGAGGAATCCCGACTCGTCGACGAAACCGAGGTCGCCCATATGTGCCCAACCGTCCTCCGAGTAGGGGCCTGACTCCTCGCCCCAGTAGCGGTCCTGCACGAGGTCCCCGCGCATGCAGATCTCACCATCGAGAATCTGCCACTCGGCGCGATCGTGGGGCCGGCCCACCGTTGTCCAGCGAAGACGCTGCGGATCAGACGGGCTGGCCACCGCCAGCTGGCCGGCGTCCATCGACCCGTAGAAGCTCGAGATCGGGATCCCGGTCGACGTCTCCCAACGCTCCGCGATCTCGGGAGGCAGCGGCGCCCCGGCCACGGCGACCGCGCGCACGGCCGGCAAGGCGATCGAGTGGTTGAGCATCCGGATCACGTTTGTCGGCACGCCGACCATCACGGTAGCTGCCGCGCCGGCAGCGGTGGCGAGGCAGTGCTCGGGAGTCCAGTGCGGCTCGCCGAGCATGACGAGTGCCGCGCCATGGCGCATGCAGTACAGGCACATCCCGCCGATGCCCTGAGTCAGCGGCGTCATCGGCAGGACGCGATCGACGTCGGTGATGCCGAGGCGGGCGGTAAAGCTCTCGAAGGTCACCTGCTTGAGGCGGGCGGACAGCGAGGCGAGCTTGGGCATTCCGGTGGTGCCCGAGGTCATGGCGATCTCGACGATCCTCGCGGGATCGGGCCTGGCCGTGGGAGGCATCGGAAGTCCTTGTGCCGATGCTCCGAGCTCGCCACCCGTGATGACTAAGCGCGGCCGTGTCTTCTCCATGACCCAACGCACCTCGTGTTCGCCCAATGTCAGCGGCATCGGCACGATGACCGCGCCGAGGTCGGGGATCGCGAGCTCCAGGGCGACGTACTGCCAAACGTTGGGAAGCCGAACGCCGACGACATCGCCCTCGCGCACCCCTCTCGCCGCCAGCAGCTTTTGAATCCGACGCACGTGGCCGAGCAGCTCCTCGAAGGTGATCTCGGCGCCTCCCTCCCAGATCGCCGCGCTCGAGCCGCGTCGCGCGGCATTCCACTCCAGGTAGCTGACGGGCTGGTAGGGGAGCGGCGTCACTGCATCAAGGCGACGATCCGGTCTGGCGTGAGCGGCAGCGTCACGTCGGTGATCGACAGCGCGTCGGCGATCGCGTTGGCGATCGCGGCGGTGCCACCGATGGTGCCGCCCTCGCCGACTCCTTTGGTGCCGAGCTCGTGCACCGTGGACGGGGTGACGAGGTGCTCGATCTCGACCAGAGGCACTTCGCCCACGCTTGGGACCAGGTAGTCGAGCAACGTTCCGGATCGCAGCTCGCCGTCCGGGCCGTATGCGACCTCTTCCATCAGGGCCGCTCCGACCGCCTGCGCCACCCCGCCCGCGACCTGGCCTTCGACGATCATGGGATTGATCAGCACGCCGCAGTCCTCGGCCACGACGTAGCGAAGGATCTGGACAGCTCCGGTGGCCGCGTCGACCTCGACCACGCACATGTGGGTCGCGTAGGGGTGCGATGCCTGGACCGCGTCGTAGGTCACCGAGACGTCCAGGCTGCCGTCGTTGTCCGCGGCGAGCTTCGAGAGGGTCGCGCGGTCGATTGACACGCGGTCGATCGGCACCTCCAGCCGGTATGAGGCGGCCTCCAGGATCGCCTCGCGCAACAGCGATGCGGCGCGGTACGTGCTCGTGGCCGCGGTGACCGAACCGCGGCTCATGAACGAACCGGTCCCATGGCCGACCTGAGCCGTGTCCGTCTGCTCCACGACAACGCTTTCGGGTTCGATGCCGATGCCTGCAGCCGCGACCTGCGCGAACGTGGTGTGCGAGCCCTGGCCCACCGCCGGGCACGTGGTCTGGAGATGCACCGCGCCGTCGTCGGCCAGCCACACACGAGCCGTGTCGGTGCCGGGGATGTCCATCATGCCGCGGCCCTTGAAGGTCGACGAGCCCGCGCCGGTGTACTCGACATACGAGCCGATGCCGACGCCGAACAGGCGGCCTTCTGCCCGCGCCTTCTTCTGCTCGTTGCGCGTGCCCGCGTAGTCGAATGCGCGCATCGCCGACTCCAGTGCGGCGATGTAGTCGCCGGACTCGTAGGCATGTCCGGTGACGCTCAGATACGGCATTCGCTCCGGCCGCACAAAGTTCACGCGGCGCACCTCGACGGGATCCACGCCGAGCCGCGCCGCGATCAGATCCATCAGCCGCTCGTGCGCGAGGACCGCTGTGACCATGCCGACCCCGCGGTACGGGCCCTCAGGACTCTTGTTGGTCGCGACCGCGTACGTGTCGTACTCGTAGTCGCGAATGTCGTACGGCCCGGTCATGAGTCCAGCCGTGCCCAATGGATCGAGCAGCGGACCGAACGGCCGGATCCCGTAGGCGCCGATGCTCGAAAAGATCGTTACGCGCAAGCCGAGCACGCGCCCGTCCTGGCGCACCGCGGCGCTGAACTTCACGTTCTGGTCGCGAGCGTGGCTCGCGGCCTGCATGTGCTCGGATCGGGTCTCGATCCACTTCACCGGCGCGTTGAGCCGGCGCGCGATCCAGGCAAGCAAGATCTCCTCCGGGTAGACCTGGGCCTTGATGCCGAAGCCGCCGCCGACATCCGCCGCAACGACCCGGACGAGCGATGGCTCGAGAGAGAGGCATTCCGCGATCGCCTCGGCCGCCAGGTGCGGCACCTGGGTCGATGTCCACACCGCGACCCCAGCGCCGTCGGGCACCGCGAGCACCCCACGGCCTTCCATGGGCGCGGGCGAGACGCGCGGATGGGTCACCTCGCCCTCCACAATCACGTCCGCTTGCTCGAAGGCTTGCTCCACGTTCCCGTAAGCGCGATGGCCGAGGTAATAGAGGTTCTCGGGCACGGCCTCATGCACGAGCGGCGCGTTTTCCGCCATCGCATCCTCGAAAGTGACGACGGCGGGGAGGGGTTCGATGTCAGGGCTCATCAGGTTGACCGCGTCAGCGGCTGCGTACCGGGTGTCCGCGACGACCGCGGCGATCATCTCGCCCACGAAACGAATTCGGTCGGCGGCGAGGATCGGCCTCTCGGGCGAGACGGCGCCCGGCGTGGTCAGGTGAACGGCGAGGGCGCCGCAAGAGCCGGCAAGGTCGCCTGCCGCAAAGACGGCAACGACTCCGGGTGCCTCACGGGCGCTCGCCAGGTCCACCCCCGCCAGCCGTCCGCTGGCCACGGGGCTCCGCAGCAACGCGACATGGAGGCAGTTCACCGGGGCCACGTCGTCGACGAACCGCCCCTCGCCACGGAGAAGGCGCCCGTCCTCGAGTCGCTTCAGGCTCCTGCCAATGGGTCCGGCGTTCGCGCTCGCCATATCGCTAAAGTCTCCGTCATCGACGCACACTGGATGGCTGTCGCGCGAGGTGACGAACCGGCCGACCTTGTGCTGTCCGGAGGCCATGTCCTCTCGGTGTTCACTAAGGAGTGGCTGGATGTCGACGTCGCAGTCAAGGATGGCCACGTTGTCGGGCTGGGTCGATATGACGGCGGCGAGCGACTAGACGTCTCAGGCGCGTACCTGGTCCCGGGCTTCATCGATGCGCACATGCACATCGAGTCGTCCAAGCTGATGGTCGACGAGTTTGCCCGCGCCGTCCTTGCGCACGGGACCACGGCAGTGGTCGCGGACCCCCACGAGATCGCCAACGTGCTCGGCACCGATGGCATTCACTGGCTGCTCGACTGCTGCACGGATCTGCCCCTCGATGTCTTTGTCATGGCCTCCTCGTGTGTTCCCGCCTCGCAGTTCGAGTCCCCGCGGCGGCCCTTCACGCCGGGCGACATCGAGAGTCTGCTGCGCCGTCGCCGCACCATCGGCGTGGCGGAGATGATGAATTTCCCAGGAGTGATCGCAGGCCGGCCATCGGAGCTCGCCAAGCTGAGCACCGGGCTGACAGATCACGTCGACGGGCACGCACCCGGTGTTCGCGGGCCTGCGCTTAACGCCTACATCGCGGCCGGCATCCGCTCCGACCATGAGGCGACGACCTTCGAAGAGGCGTTGGAGAAGCGGCGTCTCGGCATGTGGGTGCTGCTTCGTGAGGCGTCGATCGCGCGCAACCTTCGCGACCTGCTGCCGCTGGTCAGGCAGTACGGCACCGACTGCTGCGCTTTCTGCACCGATGACCGCGAGCCCGATTTCATCGTTGAGCAGGGCCACATCAATCAGATGGTGCGCGTCGCGGTCGGGGACGGAATCAGCCCTGAAGACGCGGTTGTGATGGCAACAATCAACCCGGCGACCTATCACCGCTTGTGGCGGCTCGGCGCGATCGCGCCCGGCTACCAGGCCGACATCCTGGTCCTCGACGATCTCAAGTCCTTCCGTCCTCGCCGGGTGCTCAAGCGCGGCGCGCCGCCGCATTTCGTGGACCTCGACGTTCCCGAATGGGTGCGGCAGACCGTCACCGTCGCTCCCGTCGACGCAACTTCTTTTCGAATCGCGGTCGGACCAAAGAGGATTCGAGTCATGCGCGTCATCCCGGCGCAGCTGATCACCGGCGTTGAGGTCGTAGAGCCAACGGTCAGGGACGGCTGTGTCACTGCCGATCCAGGCCGTGACCTCGTCAAGATCGCAGTCATCGAGCGCCATCACGCGAGCGGGCGCATCGGCCTTGGCTTTGCGACCAACGTGGGGCTCAAACGTGGCGCCTTCGCGTCGACCGTGGCCCACGACGCGCACAACATCGTCGCGCTTGGTGTAGACGATGACGACATGGCCGCGTGCGCGATGCGGCTGGCTGTGATCGGCGGAGGCATCGTCATCGCGGACGGCGGCCATGTCGTTGAGGAGCTTCCACTACCGGTGGCGGGCCTCATGAGCGATCGGCCGCTTGCCGATGTGTATGAACGATTGAAGTCGATGGAGCGCAGGCTCCAAGAGATGGGCGTGACGATGGAGTCGCCGTTCATGACCCTAAGCTTCCTCGCGCTCTCCGTCATCCCCGAGCTGAAGATCACCGACCGCGGCCTGGTCGATGTCAACCGCTTCGAGCTGGTACCGCTGGGGATTGAGTGACCGGTCTCGAATCGTTCAACTCGCTGCCGGCCTCCGAAGCCGAGGACGAGCTGCACGCGTGTTTCGCAAACCGAGCATGGGCCGCGCGCGTCGCGAGCGGCCGGCCGTACCCCAACCTCGAGATGCTGTTTGCTGCCGCGGAGGAGGCCTGGTCCGAGCTCAGCGCCGGCGACTGGCTGCGAGCGTTCGCGGCCCATCCGCGAATTGGCGAGGTCGGCGGCCACGCCCCAGCGGCTTCGGAGCGCGAGCAAAGCGGGGTCCGTCAGGCGTCCGCCAAGACGCTCACCGCCCTGGCGTCGGAAAATCGCAGGTATGAAGATCGCTTCGGCCACGTGTTTCTCATCGCCGCCAGCGGTCGTGGCGCGGATGAGATCCTTCATGCGCTGCGCCAGCGCATGAAGAACGACCCTTACACGGAGCTGGAGGTCGCGGCGGCGGAGCAGCGCAAGATTACAAGGCTCCGGGTCCTGGCGCTTCTCGAACGATGAGCATCTCCACTCATGTGCTCGACACCATGCGTGGCACCGCCGCGGCCGGCCTGGTCGTGACTCTGCACCGCCACGAGCCCGATGGCGACTGGAAGCAGGTTGCAAGCGCGGAGACTGACGCCGACGGGCGCGTCCGCTCGCTGACCGATGAGGACATCGAGGCCGGGGAGTACAGGCTCGAGTTCGAGACCGCCACTTACTTCGAGCGATCAGGCCTGGGCGCCTTCTATCCGGCGGTGTCCGTGGTGTTCAGCTTCGAAGGCGGAAACCTGCACGTGCCCCTGTTGCTTAGCCCGTTCGGCTACACCACGTACAAGGGCACGTGACGATCCTTCTCGGAGACAACCAGTACGGCAAGGCCGAGACGCACGTGGTGCGCGTCACCAAGTCCGGCGCGCTGCACGAGGTGAGGGATCTGACCGTAAGTGTGGCGCTGGCGGGGGACTTCGCCGAAACCCATCTCACCGGCGACAACAGCAAGGTCGTGCCTACGGACACGCAGAAGAACACCGTATTCGCGTTCGCTCGCGAGCCGATCGGGGAGATCGAGGAGTTCGGCATCAGGCTCGCGCGACATTTCGTGGGCGAGTTCGCATCGGTGTATCGGGCACGCGTCCACATCGGGGAGCAGGCCTGGGAGCGTGTCAGCGTGCGGGGCAAGCCCCACGACCACGCCTTCGTTCGGGCCGGTTCGGACAGGCGCGTGGCCATGGTGACCTGCACCGATGACGGCACGTGGGTGGTCGGCGGTATCGGCGACCTTGTCGTGCTCAAGTCGACAGGCTCGGAGTTCCACGGCTTCGTCAAGGACCGTTTCACGACGCTGCCCGAGACCCACGACCGCGTTCTGGCCACGTCGGTAGAGGCGCGCTGGCGTTACGCCGGTTCGGACATCGATTGGCGCGCGTCCTTCGAAGAGATTCGGCGGTTGCTCTTGGAGACGTTCGCGACCAAGCACAGCCTCTCGCTGCAGCAGACGCTTTATGCCATGGGCGAGGCTGTGCTCCAGGCTCGAGCGGAGGTCGCCGAGATCCGGATGACGATGCCGAACCGGCACCACTTCGTGGTCGACCTCTCGCCATTCGGCATGGCCAACGACAACGAGGTTTTCCACGCCGCGGACCGGCCGTACGGCTTGATCGAAGGCACCGTCTTGCGCGACGACGCTCCGGAGCCGGGCCTGGCCTGGTGATGCAGTTCCTTCAACCGGCCACATGGTCGGAGGCCCTCGCCATGAAGGCCGCGAATCCCGAGGCGACACCCATCGCGGGTGGCACGGATGTGATGGTGGAGATCAACCTCGATCATCGGCGCCCGACGTCGATTCTCGACCTGACGCGCATACGCGAGCTCGGAGAGTGGGGGCCTGTGGACGGGATGCTGCGCATCGGTGCTGGTGTGACCTACACACGGTTGATCGATGAGCTGGGCGACCGGCTGCCCGGCCTCGCCATGGCGTCGCGCACGGTCGGTTCGCCCCAGATCCGCAACCGAGGCACTGTCGGCGGCAACCTGGGCACCGCCTCGCCCGCGGGTGACGCTCTGCCGCCGCTGCTTGCATCGGATGCGTGGGTTGAGCTCGCATCGAAGGCCGGCACTCGCCACGTCTCCGTGCGTGAGTTCTTCACCGGGCCCAAGCGAAACGCGATGCGGAAGGATGAGCTCATTGCGGCGTTTCTGGTCCAGCCAGCGCCAGGACCGCAGCAGTTCTCCAAGGTCGGGACGCGCAACGCGATGGTCATCGCCGTGTGCTCTTTTGCGCTATCCATCGATCCGGGTCACCGGCGTGTTGGTACCGGCATCGGCTCCGCCGGGCCGACACCGCTCCGGGCGGTCGCGGCGGAGAACTTCATCCAGGGCGAGCTCGACTGGGAGGGCCGGAGGCCTGTGAGTGGCGCCACCTTGAATCGGTTTGGGAAGCTGGTCGCCGAGGCGGCAAAACCGATCGATGACGTGCGCGGAACCGCTGCGTACCGCCGTCACGCATTGGCCGTGCTGGCGCGGCGCTGCCTCTCGTGGGCGTGGGGGGCGGCATGAAGGTCAGCTGCGTGGTCAACGGCAAAGCCCGCGCTGTCGACGGCGTTTGGGAAGGTGAAAGCCTCCTTTACATGCTGCGCGAAAGGTTCGGCCTGTACGGGTCGAAGAACGCGTGCGAGCAGGGTGAGTGCGGCTCGTGCTCGGTCTATCTCGACGGGACGCTGGTCTGCGCGTGCCTCGTCCAGGCTGGGCAGGCCAATGGCCGCTCGGTCGTGACGGTCGAAGGTCTGGACGGCGGCACGGTCCAGCAAGCGTTTGTGGAAGCCGGGGCGGTGCAGTGCGGCTTCTGCACGCCGGGCCTGGTGGTCGCCGCGCACGACCTGCTGGAGCGAATGCCGCATCCCACCGATGCGCAGATCCGCGAGGCGCTGGCGGGCAACATCTGCCGCTGCACCGGGTACGCAAAGATCCTCGACGCGGTGCACAGGGCCGCAGGCTCGGGATGAGGATCGGCGAGAGCGTTCTCAGGCACGACGGGGCCGCCAAGGTGCGCGGCGACTTCGCGTATTCGTCCGAT